>PEYS01000086.1 GCA_002763335.1 Candidatus Woesearchaeota archaeon CG08_land_8_20_14_0_20_47_9
AAAATTGAGTCCGAAAATCTGCGTGTCAAAGCGAGGGGCGTGAAAGCCCCAGCCTTTAGGCTGGGGATAGCCCCGAGCAGCAGATTTTCGTTACATTTTAACCCTCAACCAAAATACCCTTCCCCAGCCAAATACCTCATTAAGCCCTCAAATGCCTCCTTAATCTCTGGGAATGGTTCAAAGTATATGGCCTTCTCTCTTTTCAGGAATTCTGCTGCCCAGCCCTTCCAGTCTCGCTTGTAGTCCAGCTCTTGGATTACTGCATCGAGCTTGTCAATTGCATTGGCAAACCTTGCCTCTGGAGTCTTGCATTCTTGGAATTCTTTGAACAATGCCGGAACCTTTGTTTTTAACAGCCTTGGAAGCTTCTCCTTTAACCTGTTCAGAGCCTTAGACTCAGCCTCCTGCCTATCTGCTTTGGCTAAGGTCTTACTATCCTGGCTTAATGGTATATCCCCCTCTTCGATTTCGACAACATCATGGTAGATAATGTTTAAATACTCCCTCCATTCTAACCAAGCCATGAGCAAATGCAACTACGACCTTGAACTGCCAAGAGTGGTGAGCGAGATTAAGAAGCGCAAAGCCAAGCTTGTTCTGGTACAATTGCCTTCTGGTCTTAAACCGCATGCCATTGATATTCAGCATGAGATTGAAAGCAAGACCAAGGCAAGGGTGATACTCTGGGCAGGGTCATGCTTTGGTGCATGTGACATTCCAAGCGTGGATGGCCTGGGCATAGATTTAATAATCCAATTTGGTCACAGTGAGATGGAGTACAAGCTAGGCTAACAAGCAGAGTGAGCAGCCATGAACTGGATAATTGCAGCAGTCATTGGATATGCCCTGTTTTCAGGGACAAATATCATAGACAAGCTATTCCTCTCCCGGTACAAAACAACACCATTAGCCTACTATGTATTTGCAGTTACACCAAGCATGTTGTTTATCCCTGCAGCGATCATCCTCGGTCTTAAAATTCCCTGGCCGCTGCTGTTTATAATAATGGGTTTGGGTGTCGTATTCATTATATCGATACTTCTATACCTAAAGGCAATGCAGCTTGATGATGCCTCAAACATAATGGCAGTTTGGCAGCTCTCACCAGTGTTTGTGCTTATACTATCGCATATTCTTCTGGGGGAAAGCCTAACCCTATGGAGTTATATCGGATTCTTCCTCCTGCTGCTGGCAGGCTTCTTCCTCTCAATTGAGCACACTCAAGGCATAAGGATAAAGAAGGCAGCCCTGCTTGTCCTTGCTGCATGCTCTCTTTCAGCTGTGTATGCAGTGGCTGTAAAGTATATCTCCGGCACCCTAACACCAGTTGAGATACTTGTCTGGGGCAGGCTTGCCACATTTACGGCAACCACTGTAATCTTCTTTACCATGCCAAAAATACGGAGAGAGGTGTACGATATTGCGAAGAGGAGCTATTATCCGTACGTCCTTATCATGACCCTATTTATCCTGGGAAATGCTGGCTTCTTCCTCTGGACATACTCTGTTGCGAAGGGGAGTGTCTCAATAGCCAGCGTGCTTGGGGCAACACAGCCGGTATTTGTTTTTATTCTTGCGCTGCTGCTCTCAAGGTTCGTGCAGGAGCTTAAGGAGGACTATGGGAGGGCTGTTTTGATAAAGAAAGCCCTTGCCCTGTTGTTCATCATTGCAGGTCTTGTGGCGCTAAATTGGCAAGTTTAATATATCCCCTTCTATTTTCCCCTTAAAAAAAGGGTGCAGTGATTTATGCCGCGAGTTGTGAGTAAGAATTCTGAGAAGACTGATAACCATTTAGTTAATGTTTTGCAGATTAAAGATGCAAAAGCAGGTAGGGTGAGGATAACACTGATTGACTATGACGAGTCCAATCTTGTTGAAAAGGAGATAACCCACATCCAGGAGTGCAAGGTCTTCAGGGAAAAGCAGACCGTAACATGGATAAACGTCGACGGGATACACAAACTCGATATTATAGACGACCTTGGCAGAATCTTCGATCTACATCCCCTTATTCTGGAGAGCATCACAACAAAAAATCAGCGCCCAAAGATAGAGGACTTCGGGAATTACATATTCGTTATTCTAAAGATGCTCCACTATGATGAGAAGCACGCCAGAGTAAATGGCGAGCAGGTTAGCATTGTTCTCGGTCATAACTTCGTCCTATCATTCCAGGAGTCAAAAGGCGAGGTTTTTAATCCAATAAGGGGCTGGATAAGAAACAATAAGGGCAAGATCAGGAAGATGGGAGCAGACTACCTGATGTACTCGCTGATTGATGCTGTCGTTGATAACTATTTTGTAATCCTTGAAAGACTTGGAGAGAAGATAGAGTGCCTTGAAGAAGCCCTTGTGAACAACCCTAAGCCAGAAACGCTTGGGATAATTCACCGCATAAAAAAGGATATGATCTTCATGCGCAAGTCTGTCTGGCCACTACGCGAGGTTATAGCGGCCCTTGAGCGTATAGGATCGCCGCTGATTCGTAAATCCACTCAGCTTTACCTTAAAGATGTTTATGATCACACGATTCAGGTTATTGACACAATAGAAGAATCCCGCGATATGCTCTCAGGCATGACTGACATCTACCTCTCAAGCCTCAGCAACAGACTTAACGAGGTCATGAAGGTCCTGACTGTTATTGCGACAATATTCATCCCCCTTACATTCATAACCGGGGTGTACGGAATGAATTTCAGGTATATGCCTGAGCTGGAATCAAGACTAGGCTACCCAGGCGCATGGCTTGTGATGCTTCTGATTGCCATTATCATGCTGATATACTTCAGGAGAAGGAAGTGGGTGTAGATTGACTATTCACCCTTATCCATCAGCTTTTAGCTAGAGGCTAAGAGCCAAATGCTGATGGTAAACTATTTATTTAGCTGCTCTCAACATCCAATTATATGAAAATCGCCATCGGCTCAAAGAACCAAGTGAAGATAGCAGCAGTAAAAAATGTTGTAAAGCACTTCTGGCCCGATGCTGAGATTATAGCAGTTGATGTTGATTCGGGGGTTAGAGAGCAGCCAAGGTCGGAGGATGAGGCTGTTAATGGTGCAAAGAACAGGGCGAGGCTTGCTCTTGAGAGGACAGGGGCAGACCTTGGCTTTGGGCTTGAAGGCTGCACTATTGACACAGCCTATGGAATGTTTCTAACAAGCTGCACTGCTGTAGTTGATAATAATGGAGTTCTAGGCGTTGGATTTGGTGGGAAGATGCTGCTTCCAGAGGCAGTTGCTAAGGAAATAAGAAAAGGCCGGGAGCTAGGCCCTGTGATGGACGAACTTACAGGGGAGCACAACATAAAACAAAAACAGGGGGCAATAGGCATATTCACTAACGGGCTAATGACAATAACAGATATAAATAAAGGAGCAGTAATCCTTGCATTAGCCAGGTTTATCAACCCGCGATACTATGCGAGTTAGGAACAGCCCTCGACTCTGTTCTCCAATTCTTTTACCCTCTCACACTTCACGTGGTCCCCATTACAATAAACCTGAATCCTCCTTCCTTTACCCTTATCTAACCGGCAGCCATATTGCCAGCCCTGCCTATTAAACCATACTTTATAGCTACCACAAATACCAAAATATGCTCCATGCTTTGATTGTAAAAGATAGGTCAAATACAAAAATGCTCCAGGATGCGATAACTCTAAATCCCCAATAGTTGATTTAGTGATATTTGATTGACTCAAAAATCGTTCCAGTTTTGAAAGATTTTCTCTTAAACTACTTCCGCTTTTCTCTTTTAAAAAAGTGTCTACTAAACCAACGTCCTTCAACTCCTTATGGATAACATCTCCAAAAGACTGGACTATTTTGGCCTCCTAATGGAATTCTTGTTTCCTAATAATCTCTTGAGCATACAAATTTCCAGATTTAATTGCTTTTTCGAAATCATTTTTTTCTGAAATCTCTTTCAAGAAACCTGCAGCAAAAGCATCGCCTGCTCCCAGGGTATTAACAATCTCTTCATTACAACCGACAAGTGAGACTGATAACTCTTGCTTGCCGTTTAAATAAAGTAAGGTTGGTTTTTCTTCAGATGTCACTATGAACCAAGTATCATATGCTGAAAGTTCTTGTATGGTTTGTCCAACCTTTTTTTCTATTGATCTTGCTTCCTGAACGTTAGCAATCACCCCGTTACTGACTTTTAAGATTTCCTCAAGCTTTTTTTTAGATATAAACTCTACCCCTCCAGCATTCACTATTACTTTAGAACTTCTAACCTTTGCATTTTTCAATATGACAATACCTGATGAATCTTCATCATAAAAAGAGCGAGTGGAAACATAGACACAAGAATCGTTACCTAACAAAAAGTTTATATCAACAGCAGGATCTAATTTATTCGCACAACCAAGATTGAATATACTCTTCTCCACAGAGCCACCATCTTTAACGTAAGTAACAACAACCCCTGTGTTGATCCCAAAACCCAGAATAACCTGATGAATGTATTCTTTAGAGTCTAAACCT
>PEYS01000125.1 GCA_002763335.1 Candidatus Woesearchaeota archaeon CG08_land_8_20_14_0_20_47_9
GCACTGGGGGCAATTGCAATTACCTTGGCTGTAGCGGCTGCGATTGCGTTTTCACTACTATGAGTGGAGGCAGCCCCTGGGCGAGGATGAGGTGTAACAAACTAGTTCTGCTGTCTTGTGATTACAAATTTGAAAGCAGTCTAGACTATGTGCCAAACTGTGGCGGCAGAGGCTATCATGTTGAAGACTGGAGCGATAGCAACAAGATTTGGAAGATTGCAGTATGCAATGCCCCGCCTCAATGCTCAGATGGGATTGATAACGATGGTGACGGCTGTATTGACTTTGCACCTACAATGGCGGGGGTTGAGCCTGATGACGGCTGCTCAAATGCCTTGGATACTGCTGAGGCAACCAGCTTGCCCTGCTGTGCAAAGGTGCAGAATGTCCTGGGAGGAGGCTGTAGGAGTGGAGCCTGCCCTGCAGAGGGTGATACAGTCAGCGGTGTAAGCTGTGGGGAACGGTATCCTGGGTATCCGTATTGCTGCTGCAAGGCGGGGTACAGGTTTGATCTGGGGTTGAGGAAGTGTGTGGAGAGATATACTCCATGCTATTCTACCTCATGTTTTGATGACACCTCAAATCCCCTATCATGCCTTAATCCTGCTAAGACCCGCGCCTGCTGTTCTGGTAGTCCGCTTGGCTATGATTATAATTATTGGGATGCTATAACAATCTACTGAGAAGATACTTTCACATTATTTGTTTATTCAGGCTACTTTTGTGAATGGTTGTGATTTTTTGGTAAGGCTTTTACTTGCTTCTACGAATTTATCTGAGTCTAATTTGCTGTAGTGGGTAAGACCATAATGTTCTGATGTTAATAATCCCTCATCTGGTCTGTGCGATATTATAGAAGGAACTAACTGTTCGCTTTCTTGTCTCCTCCATTCTTCTTCCAGTAATCTTTTTGCCTCCATAGCATTATTTGGTGGAATATTAAACTGATCCTGGTTTGAACCATAACCGCGGTTTTTCATAGCGTAGGTTATTATTAATCTTTCCAGGCGAGTAAATGGGTCGTCAGGGATGTAGGCAGTACGGTCTGTTAAACAAGTTAAAGGTATTAATCCCTCAGAGTTATTTCTGAAGGCGCTCAGTTTAGGTACATTATCCCCTTTCCCAATAAACAAAGCTTCACATTCATATGCGCTTGTGGATGCCCCTGCACCTGGATAAACGTCATAGGAACCGTCGTCCTTAGGGCCTCTCCAGCTTGTTGTATCTCTGTCTGGATCGCTTAAATAAACCATCAGAATGTTAATGCCAAGCACAGTAGGATCACTCTTAATCTCATCAAGAAGATCATCTTTATTATTCACAAAAGAACAAAGGTTCTCGTCGTCAAGAAACTTAAAGTACTTTTCGATATCACTCTTATAGGGGTGTTTGTCGCTGATGTTCATAACTACCCTGGAAGGCACCACCCCCATAGGCTCACTATTAAACCCATTGAACATGTAGTCAGCCATCTCTGATGCATTTGCCACAAACCCAGCCTCAATTACCCCATTCCTAACGACTTTAAGCATTTCTTTTTCGTCTGGGAAAGGATACGGGACCACTTGTGTTATATTCATACCCTCTTTATTGAGATTGAACTTGTCACTTACAGAAGCAGTACCGTTACCATAAAATAAAAGAGCGAGCTTGCCAGAGCCAAGATCTAATACTGAACCCTCCAAAGTTTTTTCCTTTTTAACTTTTCCGTTCTTGTCGTATAGCGTTTCTTTTCCACCATTAGAAGTAGGATCGTAACTGACGTGTAAGAAATCTCCACTATCATCATCAGATTGTAACCAAAGATGTAGTGTATCTGCTGAAGTATTTGCATCATGTTTTAGACTTAATTCAGCTAGCCTGACCATAATCCTCCATTCATTAACATCATCAATATTACCATCCCTGTCTACGGCGCTACAGCGCAGGGCATACTTATTTCCATCCTCAGCACCATTAAGCACAGCATAATACCTGGTAAAAGGATCGGTTGTTTTAGAAAGAGCCAACCCCTCATTGAACTGCTCATATTTGCCTGTTTTTTCATTCCACCTAAGGAAATCCCATCTAAAAGATGTAGCTTTGGATGCTCCCTGAGCAACTCCCCATCCTTCAAATTTTAATGATCCATCAATACCTTCAGCATAAGCTGTGATATTGTCTTTAATGTCTTCATCTTTTCCAATATAATATGGATCGCTGTTATTTACCTTCAGCCAGCTTTCTGAGAGATTAACATACTCGTCAATAACTTTTCCACCACCACACCCAAAAACCGCTCCAGGAAAAGCCAATATGCCCTCTCCAAAATCCATAGCACCTCTCAACACTATTTCTTCTAAAGGAGCAGGATTCAACTCTTCAATAATCTTATCTTCATTTTTATTCAAGAGATCAGCGAGATATGACCCAAAATAAATCCAAGCAAACACTCCCGCTGCTTCTAATGCTGGGACAAGTCTGGAACTACGCAAAGCACTAAGAGGATTCCACGCGTTATCTCTTTTAGGTTTTATGCTACTATCTACTCCATTCATCTTACTTCACCACTACCTAGCAACAACTATATAAATATTTCTAAACTTTGATATATACATATATAAATGAGCCTGTTTTATACACTGTAGTGTATTGATTCCTTTTTAAACAACTAGCTTCCTGGATGCAAGCTTCGCATTGAAGCTTGCGCCTGCAAGCGTACAGGCAATCATCAAGCGAGCCGCCAAAGCAGGAGAAGCAGAATATCTTGCGCTGAAGAATAAGATCAGGGTTGCAAGGCTTCTTTATATTGATGAGACAAGCTTCAGAGTGCTTGGTAGGAACTGGTGGGTGTGGGTCTTTCGATCCGATACTGACATGATACTTATCGTAAGAAACAGTAGAGGTAACAATGTGCTTGAAGAAATCCTTGGTAAGGACTATGTAGGGATTGTTGTTTGCGACTGCTGGAGGGCGTATATAATCGGAGCATTCCGCTCTGTGGAAGGCATAATAGTATATGAGACTCTTGCATCATTGATAGCAACATGGCAACTCCAGAAACTGGACATAAAGAAAGAACTGCATAGAATGTTAACAACAAACCTCTGCTAAAGAGCTAAACAGATACAAAATATTAAGTAAGCTGGATAAAGTTAAAAAATTTGTTGCAATAGTAAAGGCAATGCAATGTGCTTTTTCATCACCAGAAGCATCACAGGCATTCATACTTGTTGCCAAGTGGTAACATCTGAATCTAGCACGAAGATTTGTCAAACTCGCAGAAAGAATTATTAACCCATTTGCCAATTGCTTTAAAAGGTGCTGTTATGAGTAAAAAGGAGGTGGCCGGTAGGAAGAAGAGTGCTAGTTCTAGTGGTAAGGCAGATAATGTTGCTTTATCCCAAAAAACCGCTGAAGCCCCTTCAGCGCCAAGGGTAGGGGTCTTTGTCTGCCACTGTGGCAAGAACATTGCTGGCGTGGTTGATGTTCTGGCTGTGAAGGATTTTGCTTCTAAGCTTCCTGATGTGGTTTATGCTGAGGATAACCTATACACCTGCTCTGACCCTGGGCAGGAGTCAATTAAGAAGGCGATAAGGGAGAAGAGCCTGAACAGGGTTGTTGTTGCTGCCTGTTCGCCTAGGCTTCACGAGCCAACATTCAGGAAGTGCGTTGCCCATGCTGGCCTGAACAAGTATCTCTTTGAGATGGCTAACATCAGGGAGCACTGCTCCTGGGTTCATCTTAGAGAGCCTGAGAAGGCTACTGCTAAGGCTAAGGACATTGTTGCGATGGCTGTGGCAAAGGCCCGCTTGTTAAAAGCCCTTGATGACTTCTCAGTCGCGGTTAAGAATAAGGCCTTGGTGATTGGGGGTGGTGTTGCTGGCTGCCAGGCTGCCCTTGACCTTGCGGATATGGGCTTTAAGGTCACACTGATAGAAAAAGAACCAAGCATTGGTGGCAGGATGGCCCAGCTTGACAAGACCTTCCCCACAATGGACTGCTCTATCTGTATTCTGGGTCCTAAGCTGGTTGATGTGGGCTCCCACCCGAACATAACCCTGCTTGCAAATACAGAGGTAAAAAAGGTTGACGGCTATATAGGTAATTTTGTTGTTGAGGCTGAGACAAAGCCGAGGTATGTTGACTTTGATAAGTGCAATGCCTGCGGCGAATGTATTAAGGTCTGCCCTGTTGCAGTGCCAAGCAGCTTTGAACAGGAGCTGAAGCCTATAAGGGCAATCTCGCCAATGTTCCCTCAGGCAGTGCCAATGAAGTACTTTATTGACCCTGACAAGTGCATTAAGTGTTATAAGTGTGCGGCTGCCTGTGAGCGAGGGGCAATAGACTTCACTGATGAGGCCAAGGCCCATAGGCTTGAGGTTGGGACAATCATTGTCGCTACAGGCTGCGATGCATTTGACGCTGCCAAGAAGCCAGAGTTTGG
>PEYS01000019.1 GCA_002763335.1 Candidatus Woesearchaeota archaeon CG08_land_8_20_14_0_20_47_9
AGGTACTTATGTTTTTCGGATCCAGACACAAATGACGTCTGAGGGCTTTGAATAACCCAGCGCAGCTGGGTTATTCAAAGCCCTCATATTTATGTTTTGGCGTACAGACATCTATATAAGGAAGAAGGATCGTCACTGAACAGCCATAAAATGACTGAGATCACGAAAAAGGCAGAGGATATTATCAAGACGCTGAAAAAGCACGCCAACCCTGAGGCAGTTGAGGCAATGAAGCGCTTTGGCATTAAAGCAGAGCATGCATTAGGTGTTTCTATCCACGAGCTTAGAAGGACGGCAAAGTCCCTTGGAAAGAACCACGGGCTTGCCTTACAGTTATGGGAGAGCGGTATTCATGACGCCAGGCTCCTTGCAAGCCTTGTTGATGAGCCTGCTCGCGTTACCGAAAAGCAGATAGAGGCCTGGGTTATGAATATTAATTCATGGGACTTATGCGACCTGTGCTGCTCAAACCTGTTTGACAAGACCCCTTATGCCTGTAAGAAGTGTTTTGAATGGTCGTCAATGCAAGGGGAGTTTGTCAAGCGTGCAGGCTTTGTGATGATGGCATGCCTTGCTGTTCATGATAAAGAAGCACCCGACTCAGAATTCCTGCAATTCCTGCCAGTAATAAAGAGAGAGGCTAATGATGAGAGAAACTTTGTCAGGAAGGCTGTCAACTGGGCTCTTAGGCAGATCGGTAAGCGCAACACAGGCCTGAACAGGGCTGCAATAAAGGCTGCTGAGGATATAAAGAGGCTTGATTCAAAGGCAGCAAGCTGGATTGCCTCTGATGCACTGAGGGAGCTGAAAAGTGAGGCTGTGCAGAGGAGGCTGAGGGATAGAAGAGGGGTAGGATTCTATTAGAGCCAACAGCTAAAGACTTGCTCTGTTTTAACGCTTGAGACGCTCTTAAAACCACAAGATTTATATATCATAATAGTACATTAAATGTAACATTGTGATATAAAATGTCTTTAGCTTTAATGACCAGAAAACTGTATTTGGATGAAAAAAGGTTTATCGAGAGCGATAGAATCAGAGATTACTGTAAGAAGCTTAACATGGATTACTACGTCGCCGTAAGGTACTTGTTACACCAAAGGTACTTGATCAGGATTTTAAAGGGAGTTTTTTACATACCATCTGTGGAAGAGAGAAAGTTTGATAAGATTAATATTAGTTACTTAGACGCCATTAGCGAAGCCTTAAAGATAAAAAAGGTTGGTAACTGGTATTTCGGGTTAGAAACAGCCTTAAAGCTTAATAAGCTTACACACGAGTATTTTGCTGTTGATTATGTTATTAACGATAAGATATTCAGGCATAACACAATATTGGTTCTTAGTCATAAGATAAAATTCGTTAAGCTGAAGATAAGCCTATTTGATTTTGGTATAAGAAAAGATGGCATGGTTCGTTTTTCTGATGTCGAAAAGACGATTCTGGATATAGTTTACCTAAGTAGATATAATGGCTTGAGCGATGATGAGATAAAGAATAAAGTGCTTGATCTATTAAAAAATTGTTCAAAGAGAAAACTCTTAGGTTATGCCAAGAAGTATAATAATCCAACTTACAGTTTTATGAGGAGATTGCTATGATAAAACTCATTGATTACCTGGCTTCAAAAACAGGAATCGAGAATAAGTCTCTCCTTGAGAAGGATGTCCTTCTACATATGTTGCTCTGTGAGTTATCAGAAAACCCTTTCTTTAAGAACAACCTTGTTTTTAAAGGGGGAACCTGCCTGATAAAGTGTTACCTCGGTTATTACAGATTCTCAGAGGATCTTGACTTCAGCTGGGTAAAGCAAGATGAATTTGAGGGTAAGAGTCAGAAAGAGATCAGGCGGATATTATCTAAGAAGATCAGTGAGGTGACTTCATTCCTTGAGATATTCTCAAAGAAAAACAACCTTGACTTTAAAGCAAATAAGTCTGATAAGAGGTATATTGAGATCGGAGGAAGCAACAGACAGCTTACATGCAAAATCTGGTATAGGTCTGCTGTTCTCAACATCGAGCAGTTCATCAAAATTCAGATAAACTTCGTGGAAATCTTTCAGTACCCTTTTAAGAGAATAGAAACTAAATCTGTTTTGACAAATATTGATGAGAGCAAAGAGTTAAGCTTTTTATTCCCAGAATATGCAGAAATCATTCTAAAGCACCCTAAGGTAAGCTGCTATGACATTAGGGAAATCTTCACAGAAAAGGTAAGGGCAGTCCTAACAAGAAGAGGGATTAAGGCAAGGGACTTCATAGACCTTTTCCTTATAAGCAAGAAAGAAAAGATCAACTTGAAGACTATTAAATTCAAAGTGCTTGAGAAAACAAGGTTTATGATGCGATATCAAAAATATATTCAAAATCTGAAAGACTTCAGACTTGAAAAGTTTGTTCTAGGTGAAGAAGAAAAGCTTATGCTCAGGCCAATTGGAAATGGATTTGGTAAATTCCTTAAAAACATGCACGCTTTCCTTATCCAACTGGCTGAGGAGCTAAAAAGCGAAGCAGTGTAATCCTCCTACACTCAAGATAAAACCTCTTCTCATCTGCTGCTCCCATCGAGAATGTCTTTCTCGGCAGTGCGCCATCAAGAATGACTGTTCTGAAGAGTTCGTGTTTTGGTATCGCAGGAGGGTAGAAGCCTATGCTGCCTGGCTTTGAGGCAAGCGATGTAACAACACCTGTTCCGTGGATGTAGTCAATACTTGCTTCCAGCCTGCTTTTAAGGTATGTGTCCAGGAATGACTGAAGGGTCGCAACCTCAATGTTCAGCTTCGGATCTTTAATAATCAAGAGTCCATGACTGTCTTTAGCTACAAATGGGATGATGTGCAGGCTTTTTTGTTTCAGAAGCTCACCCAGAGTTGATTGTTCATGCTGCTTTAATTTGTCAAACTCTTTTTGCATCTCTTCTTTTGTCTCGTATGTCTTGTATGAGAATCCTGAACCCTGCTCTGTGTAAAATGATCTCATTTCCTGCAGCATACCCTCAAAGTTAACATTAAAAACAACCCTGTGGATCGGCTCAAATCTAAGCCCTGGATCATGAACATTCACAAGCTCGACTAAGGCGTATCGTGCAGGGTGATTCATTATTGCCTTTTTGTCTTCAGCTCTTTCCTTTATTTTCTCCCAGACTGACTTTGCGGTTGCAAGGGAGTGGTTTCCATCGCCAACTGCATACAAAAGAGGTGGCTTATTAGTAAATCCATATTTCTTGTTGAATGCCTCTGGATCTGTAAGCCTTGAAAGGCCATTTGTTATTTCACTTATTGTGTTTCCATCATCAATCATGTAGCCCTCTACATGGCCGCTGCCCATCATCAACTCAAAGTCATATAGCTTCTCAAGATTCTTCTCAAATAACGGCTCTATAACAGTCTTACCTGGATCGTCAACCAGAACCATGATGTGCGGAAGCTCTATTGCTGCGTTTTCCCTTATTCTTATTCTTGATGGCAGCCTCTCAGGGATTACCCCCTCAGTGGGTCTTACCAATGTCCGGGAGCCTTTACTGTAATCGTATCCCTCTAAGTCCAGGGCAACAATCAAGCCCTTCCTTGACGCTGCGTATGGTGTTTTTCTGTCAACGAGGATGAAGCCAGGCTTCTGGCAGATAAGGGTTCCATCTGCAAGGTATTTCTCCATCCTCCTATGTATGTCCTGAATAACCTCTTCCCTGTTCTCTGATTCAAGGCAGGCCTCAGGAAGCATGAGATTAAGCGTAGAGGGACTTTCGCCTACAAACCCCTTAACCTTAGCCCAGTATTCTGGCTGCGAGGTGTACTGGTCGCATGCAATAACCGCCCATCTTGTAAGGTCGATGTCCTTGTTTGGAAGCAGAATTGTTGGGATATGCAGGGCAATGTTTTTAAGATTCATTGTTAAAGATTATTAATGATTGACACTTATATATTTATTGAGCAGGAAGAGTATTTTGACGGGGAAAGGCTTGTTAAAACAGATGTGAGGGCTGTTGAATGAAAGAGCTGCTTGAGCCTGTTGCAATTTATCGGTGTAGGGGCGGGGGCTGGCCAGTAGCTAGTTTGGGTGGGGTAAGGTTAAAAGAAAAGAGTAACAAGTAAGACCTAATGGCTAATTGCTAGCTCAAACAATTTAGCGAGTTGACTGCACCAGCGAGTTATCAGAAAAGAATATAAAGCCTGAAAGGGGAAGGCCTTAAAAAGGAGGGGCAAGATGCAAGATGAAACAAAGCCACCTGAACTACCTTATTGACATTGGTATGGGCATCTCGTTTCTAGCCTGCTTTATCACGGGGGTTGTCAAGTTTCCTGGCTTGCTGCGCTCCCTAGGCATAAA
>PEYS01000020.1 GCA_002763335.1 Candidatus Woesearchaeota archaeon CG08_land_8_20_14_0_20_47_9
TAAAGGGCGGGGCAATGCCCACGAACTTTTAAGCATGAAAAGATGCGAAAAAAGAGGGCATCAACCAAGCTTAACCTCATAAAACAGCGGTTCTGACGTGGAAAACGCTCAGAAATACGCCTGGCGTATTTTTGACACTTTGACTACTGAGGCGAGCCGCAAGGCGAAGCCGAACGTATTCAAGTTTTTCTCTATAGAAAACTTTATATTACTATGACAGGAAGCAGGGTGTATGATAAAAAAGGGGCAGATACACGCAAACATAATATTCTATATGCTAGCTCTTCTGATAGCGGCACTCCTCCTGCTGTTTGGTTTCAGGGCGATAAAGAGCTTGACAACAAACTTTAAGCAGGCTGAGCTTATAAGATTCAAGAAGGACACCGCAGGCCTTATTGCCTCAATGGACTACGGCTCAGTTAAAAAGCAGACCTTTATGCTCCCTTCAGGCTACAGGCAGATATGCTTTGTTGACCCTGGCCAGAACTGCATGATAGAAAACGCCCTGCTAGCAGATGCAGTCAGCTCAAACAGAGAGGTGTATGCATACCTGATAAGCAGCGAAAACGTGCCTGAGGGTATAGAAACAAGGCCCTTAGGCATTGAGGAGTGCATCCTCTGCCTAGGCATTAAGGGCTCTGCAAGGGTCAGGCTCGAAGGCAAGGGTAGCTATGTCCTTGTAAGTGCCGCGTCCTAGAGTCCAGCAAGTTTCAGCTCGACCTCAAGGAGCTTGATCTCGTATTTAAGCTCCTCCCTTTCTTCCTTATCAAGCTTGCGCAGGGATTTTCTGATAGAGTTAAGAGCCTCTTCTGCTGCCTTAACCTCTCCTTTTTTAAGAAGTTCATTTGCGCTCTCAAGCATCCCATCAACATGCTCTCTGCTGCCAACCTCTTCCTCCTCCTTAACCCTCAGCTGCTCAGAGCGGGTAGCTTCATCAATCGCCTCCTCAATCTCCAGCTTTTCCCTCTCAAGCTCATCCCTCGCCTCTGGCTCTTTTATCGTCTTCGCCTCTTTCACCGCCCCTTTAACAGGCTTCAACTCAGGCTTCAGGAATCTGGGCTGCGCAGCAATCTTATGGAAGTGCTCAGGCTCTGCTGCCTGCCTTAGGGGTTGCGTCTCAGGAAGCTTGTCTGTAGGAGCAATGCCCCCTTCTACCTTGACAGGCTTAGGAGCCTCAGCAGGCTGCATCCTTCTCCTGCCGGCAAGTCTATGGCAGAGGTGTCTTGATGGGTGCACCCTTTTGCGGCCTTTTTTGCGGCCTTCTGTTCTCTGCGGTTTAATAGTGGTTAGGGTGTGCCTTGTTTGTGTCTCGCCCAATGGCATAGACGGCTGCTCCGCTGCTTGCATCTCTGCTGTCCATCCAGAGGGAGGCATGTCCTCTAAGTCATCCCTGGCTGTGGTCTTGTTCTTCTCCTTTTCATAGCCCAGGTAGTTGTGCACTACGGTCTTGTTTAGCTCGGTAACTGCTGGCTTGCCGAGATCAGCATCAGACCAGACATTACCGCAACTGTAGCACTCGAACAAGCCGTTACTCTTATGCCCCACAACATCACCACTGCACTTAGGGCACTTGACTATGGGCTCTTCTGGCTGCTCCTTCCTTCTCTCATGCCTCCTTCCAATAGAGAATATTCTCGAGAAAAAACCCTTCTTCTGCACATTTGGGAGCTCAGGGAGTGGAGGGAACTCAATCTCTGACACCTTCTTTTTATCAGCCATGGCAGTCACCAATGCAGCGAGTAACAAAAATTTGCCTGCTCGGGGCTATCAGGCGCTTAGCCGGGGCTTTACGCCCCTCGCTTTGACTCCGTGTTTAAACTTAAAAGTTCTCGCCCTAACGCCCGAATATACACGAACTTCTAAGTATTTATATACTTTTGTTGTGTCTTTAGGGTGGTGATTATGACTCCCCGAATACCTGGGCGCGGTAGGTGAGGTAGCCTGTGTTACTGTCGCGCCAGCAGTCTGCTTCAAGGCCAGCCTTCATGCAGAGGCTTGAGAGAAACTCCTCTTTTGAAGGCATCTGCTCCCAGACCTGAGGCAGGTAGGTGGCGCTATTTCCATTGCGCACAAGGACAACCCCGTCCTTGAAGGGGGTGATATCCTCAAGGCTCGCTTCCTCAGGGACAGTGAGCACAGAGACCTCAACAGCGATGTCATTAAGCTCATCCACACTAAGGGGGCTGAATCTCGGGTCTTTTGAGGCAGCGTTTATCGCATTATCCCTGACTGCTAGGTATAGTGGCTCCTGGGGGAATATGTGGCCAACGCAGCCCCTCAGCATGCCATGCTTCTCAATGGTTACAAATGCCCCCTTTTCAGCCTTCAGGGCCTCACTAGGGGCTGGAAACCCGTCCTTATCAGGGTTAAGAAGACTGGAGTTCCTGACAAACTGCTCTATGCTTGCCCTTGCCAGCCTTAACAGATAGTCCTGCTCTGATGCTGAGAGCACGCCCTCAGCATGCATGTCAGAGTAGAAGGCGACTGCAGCATAACCCACTACAGCTGAGGTATCACCTGTTATGTCACCTGAGGTGGAGTAGTTTAGTAGCTCTGCGCGATAACCCTCTTCTGATGCAATCTCTAGCAGTATGAGCACAGGGAAATAGCCGCACATCTCACAGAGGGCTGCGCTGGGTATATCAATTGAGACGATTGATCTGAGGCAGCTGGTGTCAAGGGCAAGCGCCTCATCTTGGGCATGATAGTGCGAGAGGTCTGAGCTGGCAATAAGCAGGGTCTGGTCATCAAGGTAAGGGGCTATACGCCCTGCAGCCAGCCTGAGCTGGTCAGCAGACAGCCTGCCAACTATGAGGGGCACAAGCTCAAAATCACCCAGCAGAGACTGCAGGAATGGGAGTTCCACCTCTATGGAGTGCTCATCCTTATGCGCCTCCTCATTTATCCTGAAGAGGCTGCTGTCAGGAAGCTCATGGTTTACAGATGAGAGCCTTACCAGGCCAAGAGGCGTTCTAAAATGGGTTGCATTTGAAAGGGCGATGCCATCAAAGGCAGTGTGGTGTGAAGGCCCGAGGATTATAACGCGCCTTATTCCTGATGAGTAGAGGAGCTTATAGCCGTAGGCTGCTGTCCAGCCAGAGTAGACATAACCTGCGTGGGGCTCTATTAAGGCCTTTAGGGTGCCATTCCCATGCCTTGGGTCTGCCCTGCTGAGGTATTGGGATAGGAGCGTTGTAATATGCTCCTTGTCTGCGGGGTAGAATTGGTCTGATACTGCTGGCTCCCGAACCCTGGGCGCCTCATCCAGGACTTGGCTTTCATTGCCCGTGCCGGAGTATGATGATGTGCTGATAAAGCCGCTCCTCTTTGCAATAATGATCAGCAGGACAAGCAGCAGGCAGCCAATCACAACGCCCTTTACTCTGCGGATACGCCTCTTCCTAAGCCTCTTCATCCTGCTGCGCATCTTTTTCTTCACAGCCATACACCCGGAATCCTATTCCCGCAGATCGGGCACTTGCCATCAACAAGGTTGTTCTTAATTATTTCGTAACCACTACGCTCAATACACAACACATTGTCGTTTGGGCAGTATGTGTTCTCAGCATCTGTGCCTGGAAGGTTACCAACATAAACATAGTGCAGCCCCTCCTCAAAGGCTGTTCTGCGTGCAGCCAGCAGGCTTTCTGGCGGCGTTGGGGGAAGCTGCTTTAGCTTGTAGTCTGGGTGGAAGCGCGAAAAGTGGAGTGGCACATCAGGGCCGAGATTGTCCCTAACCCACCTGCAAAGCTCCCTTATCTCATCAGGGTCATCGTTTAGTGTTGGCACAATGAGGTTGACAAGCTCAAGCCAGACCCCTGAGTCTGCAATGGTCTTTATGGACTCCAGCACAGGGTCAAGCTCTCCGCCACAGACCTTGCGGTAGAAATCCTTATTAAAGCCCTTGAGATCGATCTTGATTGCATCCACGACAGAGCAGAGCTGCTTTAAAGGCTCCCTGTTGATGTAGCCCGCGCTGACAACAACATTCCTCAGAGACTGTTCTTTTGCAAGCAGAGAGGTGTCGTACATGTACTCGTAGAATGCAATTGGCTCGCTGTATGTGTATGCTATGGAGGCTGCACCGCTTATCTTTGCATTTGCAACCACAAGCTCCGGCATCATGTCAGCATTATTTGTCTCCTCAGGGCTGAACTGGGATATCTCCCAGTTCTGGCAGTACATGCACCTGAGGTTGCAGCCAGCAGTAGCTATCGAGAATGCGCTGCTCCCTGGCAGGAAGTGGAAGAACGGCTTCTTCTCTATGGGGTCTAGGTTGACTGCG
>PEYS01000010.1 GCA_002763335.1 Candidatus Woesearchaeota archaeon CG08_land_8_20_14_0_20_47_9
TAGGCGGCCCTGAGGAGGCTGGGAGGAACAGGGCATTACTCAGCAGGGTTAAAAGCAAGATCATTGATTCAGGCTGTGATAACAGGCTCCTAGATTTTGCAGGCATCATAAATCTTTGCAGCGTGCTCGTTACAAGCGACAGCCTTGCCATGCACATTGTACTCGCATTAAAAAAGCCTGTTGTTGTCTTTTTCGGCCCAACATCAAGTGCTGAGATTGAGCTTTACAGCCTCGGGGTAAAAATACTGCCTGAGCTTGAGTGCCTCTGCTGCTATAAGAAGCGATGCGATAAGAAGCCGAACTGCATGGATATGATCAGCAAGGATGCCATTGTCAATGCTGTTGCAGGATTAAAAGACAAGGGAGGATGAATATGCCTAGCTTCGGAGTTTTAAGCAGCCTCAGGCTAAGGCCAGCTGACCTATTCACAAGGGCCCTGAACAACTTCGTGCTTGCTGCTGTGGTCGTCCTCATAGGCCTTATGATCGGGCGCATCTCAGGGAGGTTTACAAAGAGGCTTCTCAACGAGCTGGGCCTGAACAGCTATCTTAAAAGAAAGACAGGCATTAACATTGCTGCCGAGGAGTTCTTTGAGGGCATAATCAGCACGGTAATTTACATTATCACAGCCTACTTTGCCCTGAGGCAGCTGGGCATTGCAGCATTCATCATTAACCTTGCTGCATTTATTGCCCTGATTGCCCTGCTGGTGTCAGTCCTCTTTGTCATAAGGGACTTTGCCCCGAACATTGTTGCTGGCCTGATGATAAGGCAGAGGCAGCTTATAAAAACAGGTGATCGCATAAGCGTGTTCAGTGTCAAGGGGAGCGTAAGGGAGCTTGGACTTGTTTCAGTGCAGATCAGGACAGCTGAGGGCGATACCATCATTGTACCTAACGCTGTTTTTATAAGTCATGCAACCAGGAGGTTTAAAAAATGGAGCTGAGAAAGGACTATCTCAGGGATCACTGGGTTATCATCGCACCTGGAAGAGCCAGGCGCCCAAAGGATGCTGCTGAGCGCCTGTCTGACAAGAGGGATGATAAGGAAAATGATAAATGCTTCTTCTGCCCTGGAAACGAGCACTTAACCCCGCAAGAAAAGGGTCGTCTTGGGGGCGAGAAGTGGCAGATGCGCTGGTTCGATAACAAGTTCCCTGCCATGAGCCCTGATGGCTCGCCTGATATTCATAAGGACGGTTTTTTTACCTATGGCAGCTCCTTTGGGGTTCACGAGGTGATTGTTGAAACCCCTGTTCACGGCGCACAGCTCAGCGATCTTGATGCAGAGGATATAAAACTGCTTCTTGCTGTTTATTCAAAGAGGATTGCTGAGGCGAGGTCAATGCAGGGGGTGGCTTATGCCCTCATGGTAAAGAACCAGGGCCCTGATGCAGGTACCTCTCTCTCACACTCGCATTCGCAGCTCATGGCATGCAACATACAGCCTCCTGAAGTTAAGGCTGAGCTTGATGCTGTCAAGGGCTTTAGGGCTGAAAAGAGCAGATGCCCCTACTGCGATATCCTGAGCATTGAATCTGAAGGAGAGCGTCTTATTTTTAAGGATGATTTTGCCGTTGCATTCTGCCCTTACGCATCAAGGTTCAACTATGAGGCCTGGCTTTTTCCCAAAAGACATACCAACCAGTTGGAGGGGTGCGATGACAATGAGCTTAGAAGCATGGCATCAGCCCTGAAGAGGGTGCTGACCAGGCTCAGAGAGATAGATGCCCCTTATAACTTCTACCTTCATTATCATGATGATCCTGACTTCCACTTCCACATCGAGGTCTGCCCTAGAATTTCAAAGCTTGGAGGGCTTGAACTTGGGGCAGGGATATTTATCAATTCAGTAAGCCCTGAGGAGGCTGCGGGGTTTTATCGTCAAAAGCTCGCCTTCCGAGCGAGCTTTTGACTCTTACCGAAGGTAAAAAAAATTCGCCTGCTCGGGGCTATCAAACGCTCGTGAGTACACCGATGGAATGACTGCATTAAAAGTTCTCGCCCTAAAGCGCGAGCTATCCACGAACTTTTAAGTATGAAAGGATGCAAAAAGAGAGAATACCGACCTGTAGGGGAGAGGTTGTTCAAAGTTTTCTATTCTGGAAACTCAAGTCTGGCCTCTTATCTCTGTCTGTTTGTTCTCCCACTTTCAACCCTAATATTTAGCTCCTTAAGCTGCTTCTCTGAAACATCAGAAGGCGTGCCATCCATTAGTGATTGGCATGCCTTGTTCTTTGGGAAGGCAATTACCTCGCGTATTGATTCATTGCCTGTCATCAGGGCCACGAGCCTGTCAAATCCAAAGGCAAGCCCTCCATGAGGGGGTGCGCCATATGTGAATGCCTCAAGCAGGAATCCAAAGCGCTCCTCTGCCTCCTTCTTTGATATCTTTAGTGCTTTAAACATAAGCTCTTGAACATCACGCCTGTGTATCCTTACCGAGCCTCCCCCAAGCTCTGTGCCATTAAGAACAACATCATAAGCCCTTGAGATGGCCTTTTCAGGGCTTGTTTCAAGGAGCTTGATGTGCTCCTCCTTCGGGCTTGTGAATGGGTGGTGCATTGCAACAAGGCGCTGCTCCTCCTCGCTGTACTCCAAGAGGGGGAAGTCTGTAACCCATAAGAATTTGAAGTCACCCTCATTTATAAGCTTCAGCCTCCTTCCAAGCTCCTGCCTGAGCACATCCAGGACTGCATTGGCTGTTGATGCCTTGTCTGCTATGAAGAGCATAAGGTCTCCCTTCTCTGCGTTGAGCTTCTTTATCAGCCTTTTCTGAACAGCCTCGCCAAAGTACTTTACTATTGAGCTCTCCAGCCTGTCTAACATCTTCATCCAGGCCATGCCCTTGGCGCCAGCCTCCTGAGCAAGTTTTGTCAGGCTCTCTATGTCTGTCCTTGAGAAGCCTGCGCAGCCCTTCGCATTTATTGCCTTTACAATACCCCCCTTTGCTATGACTGTCTTAAAGACATCAAAGCCTGACTCAGAGGCAATATCTGTCACATCCACCAGTTCAAGGCCAAACCTTATGTCAGGCTTGCCTGTGCCGTAGTGTTCAATTGCCCCAGCATAGGTCATCCTCGGAAATGGAGTCTTTATATCAGCATTTAGTATCTCCTGGAAGAGCCTCTTCAGGAAGCCCTCAATAAGGGCGTATATGTCCTCTTCAGTGATGAAGCTCATCTCAATGTCTATCTGCGTAAACTCAGGCTGCCTATCTGCCCTTAGATCCTCATCCCTGAAGCAGCGTGCAATCTGTATGTAGCGGTCAAAGCCCGCTATCATTAAAAGCTGCTTAAAGAGCTGCGGGCTCTGAGGCAGGGCAAAGAACCTACCTAGGTTAGTGCGGCTCGGCACAAGGTAGTCGCGAGCCCCTTCGGGTGTTGACTTTGCAAGTATGGGGGTTTCTATCTCGACAAAGCCCTGCTCTGCAAAGTAGTCCCTCGTGACCTTGTATATTCTGCTTCTTGTGATTATGCTGCTCTGCATAACCTGTCTCCTGAGGTCAAGATACCTGTACTTCAGGCGTATGTCCTCTGAGAGCTTTATCCTATCCTCAATCTCTATCGGCGGGGTCTCTGCCTGGTTGAGTATCTCAAGCTTATCAACAAGCACCTCAATCTCGCCAGTCCTTAGCTTAGGGTTAACCATACCCTCTTTTCGCTCTCTAACCCCGCCCTCGACCAGAAGTACAAACTCCCTTCCAAGGTGCTCTGCCTTGGAGTGGACCTGCTTATTGTGGGAGGGGTCAAATACTACTTGAGTTAGGCCATATCTGTCTCTAAGGTCAATGAATATTACCCCCCCATGATCGCGCCTGCTCTGAACCCAGCCGCAGAGCTTTACCTGCTCGCCTATGTTTGTTGCAGTCAACTCGCCGCATGTGTGTGTACGAAGCATTTTTGAACCTCAGCTAAAGCTAAATATTGAGCATGGTAAATCAGGAGAATTTATAAAGTATTTGCAAATGTTAAGTGAAGTTGTTAAGAATTGCACAATTGCGATTTCTCAGCATGTCAACATCTTTTTTATATAGACGAGGGCGTGTTTATGTTTTTCGATCCTGACACAAATGACATCCGAGGGCTTTGAATGCCGAGGGCGAGTTGGGAAGCCGAGTGTATTCAAAGCCCTCTTCCACAAAAAATAAATAGCCAGAAGCATACCCTATTAAGTATGCCCACCAAGCGCAGCAACAGGCTTGCACTGGCTCTTTACTTCCTGCTTGTTATATTCCTGGCAGCAATGGTTGGGCTGTACGTATTTAGCATCATGCCAATAAAGGGTGATAAGTTCGCAGTCTTCCTGATAAGCCTGCTCTTCGCTGCCCTGATTCTTCCTGTTGTGAGCTCAATAAAGTTCTTTGACCTAATTGAGCTGCATAAGGACATCAGGATTATGCGCCTTGAGACTGAGAAGCAGCTTAAGGAGATTAAGGCTGCCCAGATGCAGGTGCTTAATGCTTACGGAAAGCAGAAGGCGATGCTGGAGAAGGAACTCAAGAGATAGAGTTGAGATGCATTTAAAAAGAATCCTATCTCAACTATAGGCTATGCAAAGAAAGGCAAAGGCCTCAGCATACCAGTACATTTACATTCTGGTATTTACAATCGGCCTTACATCTGTCTGCACCCAGGCAGTGTTGCTTAGAGAGCTGGCTTCCCTCTTCAGGGGGGCTGAGGTAAGTTATCTTATTGCTATCTCAACGTGGCTTGTTCTGGGGGGTGCAGGAAGCGTTATGGCCAAGAGGATGTTTAGGGGTGTAAAGCCTGGCTTCCTCTACAGGCTTGGCATTATTGTTGCTGTCCTGCCATTGCTTTCCCTAATTGGCATCCGCCTCCTTGCAGGCCTCTTTGTCTCTGGGCAGCTTCTTGGGCCTGGGGCAGTTGTCTTACTTGCTCTTGCCTCACTCGCCCCTTACTGCCTTGTTATGGGTGCTGTCTTCTCTGTCGCATGCTCCCTGGCTGGCAGAAGGCACGCCAGATTCGTGTATGCCCTTGATGGTTTAGGGTTTGCAGTGGGCGGTGTTTTGTTTGCGATGGCAATCCTGATGCTGGACAACACCTCAGTCGCGATTGCCTTAATGGCCTTGAATGCGTTAATACTGTTTGTCATCTCAATAATCAGCTTCAGAAAACCTCTCGCTTCTGGTTTACCAGCCACCGCATCTTTGCTGCTGTTAATTGCAATCCTGCTCTTTATGCACAGCAGCCGAATAAGCCTTAAAACACTACAGCAGGCATTCCCTGGCCAGAGTGTCTTAGGCTGCACTGACTCTGAGTATGGGCGCATTATTGTAACAAACACAAGCGGACAGCTTAACTTCTTCTATAACAGCGAACGCATCTTCTCAGACCCTGAAGCTCAGGCCTCAGAGTGGGTGCATTTTGGCCTGGCTCAACTAAACCCCCGGAGGATACTGCTCATATCGTGCAGCCCGGACTCTGCCTATGAGGCTCTGAAGCATAACACAGCAGTTGACTACCTCCAGCACGACCGCATGCTCCTGGAGGCAATGGCTGAGTTTGGTGTGCTGCCTGAAACAGGCAGGGTTAATATTGTAAGGGCTGATGCAATAGATTTTATTGGCAGGGCGCAGGAATACGATGCTGTCATCTCCTGCATCTCCAGCCCCTCAAGCATCCAGGAGGCGAGATTCTACAATCTTGAGTTCGCAAGGATGGCTAAGACACATATGAGCAGCGAGGGGGTATTTATGCTCAGCCTCCCATTGTCAGGGGAGTATGTCAGCAGCGAGGCATCGCAGCTCTACAGCACAGTCTACAGCACGCTAAAGCAGGTCTTCTCCAATGTCATTGCACTGCCTGTTGCCGGGGTTACATTAATCGCATCTGATAGGGCGCTGCGCTATGATATTGCAGATGCAATGGCTGAGAGGAATATGACAGCCCACTATGTTAATCATTATTACCTTGATAAGACCCTTACGCCTGAGAGGATCTCTAGGCTGAACAGCAGCATAAACCCTGCTGGCCCTGTAAGCACTGCTGCAAGGCCAAGGGCTTATTACTCTTATCTGCAAGAATGGCTTCTGATCTTTAACGGGCCAGGGTTTATAGCCCCATTTGGCTTTATCATAGCGGGAATTGTTCTTTTCTTTATTGTTGCAGGTGGCGGCATACTAAATGTCTTCAGCTCAAGCATGAGTGCAAGCCTCATCTTCCTCGCGCTTCTAATGCTCTTCCAGCAATATCATGGGGTGTTATTTTCAAGGCTGAGCATTATAAGCGGAGTGTTTATGCTCGGCCTTGCTGTGGGGAGCATTGTTACAACAAGAGCCAGTAGAAATAACAAGAATTCTCGCCCTGAAGCGCGAGCTGCCCACGAACTTTTAAGTGTCAAAGGCGCTGTTGATCTTGCATGCATAGCTCTTGCAATGCTTCTCTTTATAATAATAACCAGAGGCATTCATATAGGCACACTCTTAATTTACATGCTTTCATCGCTCTGTGGTGCAATAGTGGGTGCAGCATTCAGCTTCTCATCCCATAAGAGTGAGCCCTCTAGGCTGTACCTTGCAGATGCCTGTGGTGCAGCAGTTGCAGGGATTATCATGTCCCTGTTTGTTCCACTCATGGGGCTTGAGATGGCTGTTATTGGTATGGCGATTGTTAAGGTTATAAGTATGTTTAGATGAAGGGCTTGGATACGGTGAGAACAGGACGAACTAGGGGTTTATTGACAAGATAGGGTTTGTTTACAGAAATTTTATGTATAATTATTTTGCAGATACATATGCTATCATCGAATTATATATTATCTTAAATTATGGCGGTCAGCAATAATTGGGAAACAACAGTCAGGGCCATGAATAATATTGAAAATAAAGCAGTGAATGCCAGTATTTTTCTGTTATTATAATACCCCCATAAAAGAGGTGCAAGAAACAGGGATATTATCGTATAAACTAACAAAGTAGGAACAATCATTTCAAAATTCCAGTATCTTAATTTGCCAAAAAGCAATTTAATCAACAGAAGAAGTATTATACTCGCGACAGGCAATGTGATCCGAATGATTTTTCCCAAAGCTGTTTTCTTGTTGGGTTGAGTCCCTTGTGATTCAGTGAATCTTGTATCTATCTTACTAATATATGCTGCTATTGAGAATCCCATTAAAGTTAAAAAGTTACATAATCCGAACATTGCAAATTTTAATTTAGAAATTTTTCTGTTTCTGAATATAATTATGCCTGATATTAAACTTGCTAAACAAGAACAAATTATAAAGAAAATTGTGCCATATATCTTACCAAGCCTATTTGCAAAATAAGCTGCTTTAATTTTGAGTTCCATAAGATGTTCACGATAAACAGAGTTAATAAAGCTTACGGCTTGAGATTGGGTTAAGAGACTCCATACCCAATGGTGACTCCACCCAGATTGCTTCTCGGCAGCATCAAAGCTGTTTCTCGCATACAGAATTCACAGGGCATTTACCGCACAATGGTTTTTGCACCTTACAGAAGTCTCTCCCCAGTCTTATTAAGAGCTCATGGACCCTAACGCGTCGCTTGTGAGGAATAACCCTTGCAAGCGCCTTTTGTACCTCTTCATAGCTTGCTTCGCTTCCAGCAATCCCCATCCTCTTAGCAACGCGCTTGATATTTGTATCAATTGGTAAGGTATCTTGGTTCATACAGTAAGCTAGGAAGACATCGGTAGTTTTCGCGCCAATTCCTCTGAGACTTAGCAGGGCTTCTCTTGCTCTGTCCTTTGGTAATTTGGTTATTGCTGAGAGGTCGCCATTAAACCTTTTTAAAACAGTTTGGGCAAGCTCTTTAATCCTTTTAGCTTTGATGTTGTATAATCCGCCTGGCTTAATTGAGTCACGTATTTTATTGATCGGTGCTTTAGCTAGTTCATCAGGTGTTATTCTAAAGCTTCTTGATAAACCAATATAGGCCCGGGTGCTGTTCCTGTCGCTCGTATTCTGCGAGAGAATCCCTATGACGAGATTCTTGAAAGGCTCATATATATCGTCAATGTTAATCTGAACTCCTTCCTCCCTGAAAACTGATTCTACCTCAGCCCAGACATTATCTGAGCCGTAATAATTGTTTAATAATGTGTATAGCCTTGACATGGTTATAGCTACTTCAGCCTCCCCAGCTTATGCATGGCAGCAAACTTAAGAGCCATAAAATAGCCGCTTGCAAGGTGCTTTGCCCCAAGCTTAGAGCTTCCTAGCTCGCGGTCCTTGAAGACGATTGGCACCTCGCTTATCTTAAAGCCCTTGAGACTTGCCTTGAACAAAACCTCCTGCACAATTGAGGGCCCTACTGATTCGATATTATTCACCCCTATCTCCTCAAGGACTTCGCGCCTGAAGCACCTGTAGCCTGAGTTGCAGTCGCCAACCCTTAGGCCTAGAAGCAGTCTCAAGTAAGCGTTTGCACCCTTTGTGATAATCCTGCGTGCTATGCTCGGCCTTGCGTCAACACCCCCAGCCACAACCCTTGAGCCAAGAACAACATCTGCATTCTTTATCTCTTTTAGCATAAGGGGTATGTACTTCGGGTGATGAGAGAAGTCGCCGTCCATCTCAATTACTATGTCTGCCCCCTTATTGAGGCAGTATTTAAATCCGTCCCTCCCTGCCCTGCCCCTGCCCTTGTCTTTCTTCCTGAGGAGCAGGTTTACGCGCCTGTCCCTTGAGGCAATATCCTGAACAAGCCTCCATGTTCCGTCTGGACTGTTGTCATCAACAACAACTACGTTGACATTATGCATGAGAACTTCATCCAGCAATGGCTCTATATTTTCCTTCTCATTATAGGTTGGAATCATTACAAAGACGTTTTTATCCCCCATAGCAGGGTTAAAAGAAGGGGTGGTTTTTAAATGTTTTTGGTGACTTGGCAATCTTTAGCTTGTACGATAGTAAGTTGACAGCTAATTAAGATTCTTCTTCCCTGAAAGATCAATAAACCTTTTATAAACCCCCTGCATCCTAGCCACACCATGCAACTCCACAACATCAAGCTCATAGGCACATCGCATATTGCATCGCAGAGCATTAAGGAGGTTGAGGATTGCATACTTAATGAAAGACCTGATATTGTTGCCTTAGAGCTTGATATGGTTAGGCTGAATGCCCTGTTGAAGGGGGAGCAGCGCAGGGTCTCGCTAGCTGACATAAGGCGAATTGGCTTTAAGGGCTATCTCTTCATACTGTTTGGCAGCTGGGTTCAGCGCAAGTTAGGGGCTGCGGTTGGCATCGCTCCTGGGGCTGAGATGAAGGCTGCCTTTCGCATGGCACGTAGTATGAAATTGAAGGTTGCACTGATTGACAGGCCTATTGAGGTTACTCTGAGGCGCTTCTCCTCTTCCCTAAGCTGGAGGGAGAAGTTCAACTTCCTTGAGGATTTGCTAAGGGCAATATTCTTCTCCCGCTCTGAGGCAAGAAAGATCAAGAGAGATATAGGCTTAAGTGACCTCGACCTCTCAAGGGTTCCAGAAGAAAGGCTAATATCTTACCTTCTTAAGAAGACAGAAGAGCGTTACCCAAATGTATACAAGGTTCTTGTAACAGAACGCAACCACTTCATGGCTGCTGCACTCAGGCAAATCTCAATGAACGAGCCTGATAAGAAGATCCTGGCTGTTGTTGGCGCAGGACATCTGAAGGGGTTGGAGGAGGAGCTGAAATGCAACTCACAAAATCATCACTTGCAATTGAACTCTCAAAGCTAAGGCTGCTTAGAAAGCCAAGGCCAGAGCTTGAGCAATACCCTACAAGTTCAGAGCTTGCTGCCCAGCTATTGTGGATGGCTTATATGAAGGGTGATGTTGCAGGCAGGGTTGTTGCTGACCTAGGCTGCGGTTCTGGCATTCTAGGCATAGGGGCAATGCTTCTCGGTGCAAAGAAAGTCTATTTTGTTGATGTTGATGAAGAGGCGTTAAAGGCGACAGAGCAGAACATAGGGCTTGTTAAGGGGGTGATGCCTAAAAGGGCTTGCTTTAAGCTTCTCAAGGCTGATATCTCAAAGATCAAGACTGAAGACTCAAGAGTGATAACCGGCTCTGCTGACTGCGTCATCCAGAACCCGCCCTTTGGCATTCAAAAAAAGCATGCTGACCAACCATTCCTGAAGGCTGCATTCAGCATTGCTAACGTGATCTACAGCATCCACAGCAGGGCATCCATTGATTTTGTAAAGAGGTTTGCAGCGGAGCACAGCTTTAAGGTTGTAGAATGCCTTGATGAAAGAATAGAACTTCCGAAGAGCATGTCGTTCCATACAAGAAGAATGTATCGTGCAGATGTTGTGATCTGCTACTTTAGAAAACCTTGAATACTGAGGCGAGCTGAAAGCGAAGCCGGGTGTATGCAAGGTTTTCTCATTGATCCCTGAGCTTCAGCGCTTCAGAGTACTGAAAGATTGGGCCGTCCTTGCAGACAAGCTTATCCCCAATCATGCAGTGGCCGCACTTGCCAACGCCGCACTTCATGTGGCGCTCCAGGCTGACAAAGATCTGGTCGTTGTTAAAACCCATCCTGGCAAGGCTCTCGCCAACAAACTTGACCATGATGGGGGGCCCGCAGATCATCACTGCCTTATCCCTATTATCAAGACCTGAGGATTCAACAAGCCTTGTCACCACGCCTACGTCGCCCTGCCACTTTTCATCAGGCTTATCAACAGTTACCCGGGTCTTAAAGTTCCTCTTCCACCTCTCCAGCTCCTTCCTGAAGAGTATATCATAGGGGGACCTGAAACCAAAGAAGATGAAGACCTCCTTGTAATCCCTGCGGTTCTTACATACATATTCTACTATGCTACGCAGTGGAGCAACCCCGCTGCCCCCACCTATTAGGATTAGGCTGTTGCCTGTGAGTTTCTCCATCGGGTAATAGTTTCCAAATGGGCCCCGCAGATAGAGCTTGTCATGCGCCCTTAGCCTGCAAAGCTTTGAAGTAACAGAGCCTACATTCCTTATAAGCAGCTCAAGCGCATCATCCCGGTATGAGCATATCGAGATTGGAACCTCGCCAATAAGCGGCAGACTGACCTGCATAAACTGCCCAGGCATATACCCCTTATCAAAAGGAAGCCTGAAGATGAAGCTGTCCTCAGTCTCCTGGAGGACATGCCTTATTACCACCTCTTTTGGAACATAAAGCTCTTTCATACGCAGCCAACCCTTGAGCGTAGCCAGCTATGCAGATATTTAAGCCTTTGGCTTATAACTGGCTCTTCCCCTCAGGCTTCTCCTCGCTTTTGAGCCTCGGCAGGGGTATTGGCGGCGGGAGGTTAACCTCGCGGCTTATAAGCAGAGCCTCAATATTACACCTGCCAAGCACGTGATTGAGTATCTCACTTATTACTGATCCTGACACCTTCTTGTCCTTTTTCCAGCTTGCAAGTATCTCGCTGTTCTTATTGGCATCGCCCATATAGAGCACCTCACCTCCCAGCACTATGGTGCCAAGCCCAGGAGAGTAGGTTGACTTGTACTCAAAGAGAAAGCGCAGGCCAGGCTGCTTAATGCTTCCAAGGAAGAGGTCTGCTGTCTGAACATCTACTATGGTTACGTTGTTGTTTATATTTATCTTGCCATGAACATTTGGTTTCTTCTCTGCTGATATTTGCGTAAAACTAAAGCCTACAATGGTCATTGTAATCCTCTCCTCTGATTATTAATTCCGGGTGAGGAAACAAGAAACTATATAAAGCTTTGGGCGTATCCGTGCGTGCAATGATCAAAGGTAGAACAGTCTCACCAGTAAGGGTCAGCAAGGGTATTAGCGCAGACAGGCTTATAAGGGAGTTTGAGAAGAGTGGCGTCATGGGTGCAGGGCGCATTGCAAGGGCAACAAACATACTTGAGAAGGCGATAAGGGATAAATGCACTCTCTTCATGGGTTTTGCAGGGGCAATGGTGCCCGGAGGCATGAAGCAGGTTGTTATTGACATGCTCAGGGCAGGCTGGGTTGATGTGCTGGTGAGCACAGGGGCAAACCTGACGCATGACCTTGTAGAAGCGCTTGGCTTTCACCATTACCAG
The DNA here is from genome assembly GCA_002763335.1 of Candidatus Woesearchaeota archaeon CG08_land_8_20_14_0_20_47_9. Lineage (GTDB taxonomy): Archaea > Nanobdellota > Nanobdellia > Woesearchaeales > CG1-02-47-18 > CG1-02-47-18. The sequence continues at coordinate 12,032 of PEYS01000010.1, forward strand.
GGCAGCCCTGACATCGATGACCGCCTGCTTAACAAGAAGCGTATTGACCGCATATACGATAGCTTTATGCCCGATGATGTCTATCCAGCACTTGAGGATTTCACACAGAGGGTTTTTCCTACGATGCCTGAGCAGATGAACATAAGGGAGTTTCTCTGGGAGCTTGGCAAGGCAATGCCTAGAAAGCTACCTTCAATACTCCGCACATGTTATGAACATAAAATCCCTCTATTCTGCCCTGCGATAAGCGACTCTGGCATTGGCCTGCAGGTATGGAACTATATTCAGCAGCATAAACTAGAAGTATCTGCCTTTGATGATCTTAAGGAGATTCTTGACATTGCATGGACTTCAAAGAAGGCCTGTGTGCTCTACATTGGCGGCGGTGTTCCAAAGAATTATATACAGCAGGCAATGCAGCTCTCTCCAAAGGCAGCGAGCTATGGGGTTCAGATCACAATGGACAGGCCAGAGCCTGGAGGCAGCAGCGGAGCTGTGCTTAGGGAGGGCATATCCTGGGGGAAGATGAATAGCAATGCAGAGTTTGTTGATGTGATATGCGATGCAACAATTGCCCTGCCCCTTATTGTTGCAGGGCTTAAAAGCAGGCTGGGCTAATTAAGCTATGGAGGTGTGAATCATGGGGCTGCTCATTACAGGGGGCTGCGGTTTTATCGGCAGCAACTTTGTACGCTACGTGCTTGACAAGCACCCGACGCATACAGTGATCAACCTTGATAAGCTTACATATGCAGGGAACACTGATAACCTGCGTGATGTTGAGGAGCATCACAAGCCAAGGTATGAGTTTGTGAAGGGCGACATTTGTGACAAGAGGCTTGTGAGAAGACTTATGGAGCACTCCGACATGGTGGTGCACTTTGCTGCAGAGACCCACGTTGATAATTCTATTAAATCTGCTGACGAGTTTATGCATACAAACGTATTCGGCACATACAACCTCCTCAACGCGGCACGCGAGATGAAGATAAAACGCTTCCTCTACGTATCCACTGATGAGGTCTATGGCAGCATTGAGGAGGGTAAGTTTAGTGAGGACAGCCCTGTTGCTCCGAACAACCCCTACTCTGCATCTAAGGCTGGCGCTGACCTTATGTGCAGGGCTTACTTCAGAACATTTGATCTGCCTGTCATCATCACGAGGAGCGCCAACAACCTAGGGCCTTATCAACACCCTGAGAAGTTAATACCCAAGTTTGTGATAAACGCAATGCTCGACAAGCCCCTGCCACTATACGGGGATGGAATGCACTCCAGGGACTGGATATACGTGGAGGACAACTGCGCAGCAATTGATTTTGCTCTGCAGAACGGGGATGCTGGCGAGGTTTACAACATCGGGGGGGATAATGAGCACAGAAACATTGACATAACAAAGAAGATTCTAAAGATCCTCAATAAGCCTGAGAGCCTGATAAACCACGTAACTGACAGGCCAGGCCATGACAGGAGGTATGCCCTGAGTTCTTCAAAGATAAAGGGTCTTGGCTGGAAACCAAGGTTTAAATTTGATGATGCTCTGAATAACACAGTCAACTGGTATAAAGAAAACAAGTGGTGGTGGGAGAAGCTGAGGAAGGAGTGAAGTCCAGAGATGCAGTAAAATGAATGTGCAAGATAAAATCTAGGTACACCTCCTCGGCTTTAAGTGTCTTCACAAAGCTCTCAGCAAAGGCATTATCATAAGGATTGCCTTTACCTCTTTTTGTGAGATCATCTTGCATAACACCCCTCCCCTTTCTTTTCCTCTACAGCCTGCTGTTTCAACCTCTCGTAAACTTTTTTTAAAAAGGCATTCTCAGCGTATAACTGACCTATCAGCCGTTCATTCAGCGCCGAGAAGATAGGGGCTGCCGTAGTTTTCTGGTACTTTGTTGATAATAAATAACTGCGAAGCAGACAAGAATTAGGGGGTCGCTGTTTAGTCAATTCAAAAAATAAGAAGTTATTTAAATAAGAGTTTATTATATTCGCTTATGAAAAACAAACATGCTGGTTATTTGATAGTTGGAATTTCTGTATTAATAGGTTTTATAATCTATTCATTTGATCATGCTCTAAAAGAACTTGTCAGTACTGCCTGTTCTCATGGCCCAAGCTGTCCGATGTGGGGAACAATTAACTTACAAACCAATATAAGTTTAGGAGTTATGGTATTTGTAGGTTTCATCGGATTATATTTTATCTTTTTTAGCAAGGAGGAGATAGTCACTAAGATTAAAACTGTAAAACAGCAGATAGAGCCAAAAAAAATTACAAAACAAAATTATCAAAAAATAATGAGTGATTTAAGCGACGATGAAAAACTTATCTTTGAGAAAATTTTGGAAGCAGAGGGAACAATATTTCAATCAGATTTAGTAGATAAGTCCAATCTCGCGAAAGTCAAAGTTACTCGTTTGTTAGATAGATTAGAAGGAAAAGGGTTAATAGAAAGGAAAAGAAGGGGCATGACTAATATTGTTATTCTTAAACATTAATTGAAACTAGTTTCATACAAGTGCTTATAAGGTGTTTCATTCTTTATTTCTGTAGGTGATGCTAAAATGAATAAAGAAACAATCAAAATTAAAGGGATGCACTGCAAAAGTTGTGTAGAATTAATTGAAACAGGACTAAGCTCATTAGAAGGAATTGAAGAAGTTAAAGTGAATCTTGCTAAAGATGAAGCAGACGTTAAATTTAACCCAGATAAAATCAGTTTGGAAAAAATAAAATCAGAAATAAATAAGTTAGGTTATGTTACTCAATTTTCGCCTGAGTTTAAAGCTCCGCCCT
>PEYS01000197.1 GCA_002763335.1 Candidatus Woesearchaeota archaeon CG08_land_8_20_14_0_20_47_9
AAATGCAAGTTGCCTTTGAACCTATGAGACAAATGGCTGAGAGATTCCAGCAATGGAACGAAATTATGTTTGAGAGACTCAAACCTACTCTTGAAGTAATAAGGAAAATTCAGGAGAATCATAAAGAAGGCAAAGCAATCAGAGGAGAAATTATCACTTCCGTAATTGACTTAGACGAGATTCTTGAAGCAATAATATTGAAAAAATATGTCAAAGAAGAACTGTTTGATGAGTTTACAACAAATATGCTGAACGACGAATCATGTTCAAGTTTCTTAAAATATAAAGTAGTTGCTCGTTCACGACTTTTTGACAAATATGAAGGATTGAAAAAGAACATTCAGACATTGCTAGAAATAAGAAATATAATAGCACATTCAAAATACCAACCAACAGTTCAAACAGTGGAGATATTGCATAAAAATGAGGTCAAAGATATACAATCATTAAAGAAGGAATTTGATTCTCTATTTGAGGATACTATGAAGAAACTTCAAGAAGTGTTAGATTCTATAAAATAAGACGCCCCCTCGTTTTCCGTTCGTAAAAGCCCCTGCCCGTTTCGTCAGAAAAATCTTTGGGTGTAGCGACAGCGAAACCGCTTAACCAATGTTAGACTTGTTTGCGAAGCAATGAAGTTATCGTTTTTCGTTGTAAAGGTTAAGCGAAGGATTTTTCAGTTTCGTAAGCAACCCCTCTCAATTTAGGGGTGGGTGGTCGGGGGACTGCCGAATTCTGAATTACGCTTAACAAGAAATAAATATTCGCTTCTACTCCTGATGCATATGAGTGGTTTTAGGGGACTCCTTCGCGATGTACTGATAATCTACGTCTGTTTTAGGCTTATCTTTATCTGGCTCTTCGGGGCGCCATTTACCCCTGGCCTTGGGATACTGGTTGTCTTTCTCTTTCTGTCATCAGCCTGGTTTATGCTTGAGCGGGCAGGGGTGTTGTAGGCAGCGTAACTTTACACTGGTCTGCGACCTCATCTTTACCCACTCTTGCTAGTCTTGGTCAGGTCACAGACCGGTGGCATGCTGCAAGCAGGCGCCAGTACGAAGTGGTTTTTGACGCTCAGAATTCCACTCATGACCTGCGGTTTGTTTGAAATGCTACGCATTTCTAACATGCCAAAAATTGCAGAGCAATTTTTAAGCATTTGAGCACACAGAATTCCACAGGCCACTCATCAAAGATAAGTGGAATTCTGTTGTTTATAAACTACTGCTCGTCCTTATGGTACAGGTCTAGGAAGATTACTTTATCCTCACTGTCCATGTAACGAAAATCTGCTGCTCGGGGCTATCCCCGACTTAAAAGTCGGGGCTTTACGCCCCTCGCTTCGAAACGCAGATTTTCGGACTCAAAAGTTCTCGCCCTAAAGCGCGAGCTACCCACGAACTTTTGAGTATGAATAAGACAACCTGAATGGAGGTATATAGACTTCTCTTGTCCCTTTTCTGGAATACTTCATGGGTTTTCCAATTTCAGGGTTATCTCGAATTTTAATAAGTTGTTTAATGATCTTTTCTTTTAAGGCTTTGTCTTTAATTTTGGAGAATATTTTTTTAAAGGTTGAATGAAATATTGCATTTACCATTATTGACATATCAGCGCCTGTAATTCCACTCCCGGCTCTTGAACTTTGCCTCATACATAGCTGTGAGGTCTTCCTCTCCTTGGGTTAGGCTTCCCTCTTTAAATTTCACCTTAAACTGCTTCTCAAAGCCCTTTCTGAGAGCCAGATGTATCCTCTCAAGTGGTATGTTCCCTGCAACTGCCTCTACAGAGGTTACGCGCTCCTCAACAGCCTTGATAAGCTTATCCCTCAGCTTCTCATCAGGAACTTTAAGAAGGGAGAACATTAGGGGGGTGTCAACCGCTAATAATAATGTCCCGTGCTGCAGCATTACACCCCCTCTCCTTGTCTGGGCGCTCCCTGATATCTTTTTGTTGTTAGCGATAATATCATTGATTGCCCTGAATTCTGCTTGTATGCCGAGGAGGACCAGGCCTTCAACAACTGCCCCGCATATAAGCCTGTATGACTCTAGAATATCCCTTGGCACCATGCTCTCAGGCAGGGTGAGGCTGTACGTTACCTCTCGAGCGTGGAATACTGCGCCTCCGCCTGTTATTCTCCTTACTATGTCCACGCCCTTTGCCTTGCACCTGTCAATTTCTACCTCGTCATTTAGGCATTGAAAGTAGCCTATTGACACTGCGCTTGGCTTCCAGGTGTAAAGCCTGAGGGTCGGTTTTCCTGTTGTTAGCAGTGCCTCGTCCTTGCCCATGTTTCTGAAGGCATCTGCCTGCCTGTCTATTATCAGTCTCCACTCATCCATTGGCGTCACCGCTACTAAGTTGAAAACTTTGACTAACCTCAACTTCACAGCTCAATCGGAATTCAAAGTCTTCGATATAAGCCTTGAGATTGTCTCTGTGTTAAGGCCGATCAGGGTGAGGTTTTTATCGCGGACAACATTGTTGAGTATCGATAAGATGCTGTTGTATTCAGCCTTTTTTCCCCTTAGCGCCTCTTCCATTAAAGCCACACCCTCTTCTGGATGGACAAAGAAGTCCCCGTTTATCTGCACCTCCCTTACAATGCCTTCCCTTACATCAAAGCTCAGCCTGAGGAGTTTTCCGCCAGCTTCCTTGTAGTCAATCCTCTGCATCATGCCTTGACCCGCCTGATGGCCCTGGCTGCTGGAAGAGCACATTCTAATGGCAAGCTCTGCTGTCCTCGTCAGGATGTCATAGGCCTCTGACACCCTTGGACAGTATGCGAGCTGCACGTCAGCAAGCTGCATTACAGTCATTCCTGCAAGCAGTGCTGTGCTCACCACGTTTATGTGGGTTGCAGCGCTTGCACCAATGGCCTGCGCTCCAATGACCTTGCCTGTTGCAGTGTCAAATATCAGCTTGATTGTTATCCTGCCTGAGCCCTGAATCCATTCAGGCTTGTCATTCCCTGCAAGCCTTACAGATGCGAGGCTGTACTGTTTCTCAGGTATGCTGTTTGCACCCTCTGATGTGAAGCCTGTTGATGCAACCTCCAAATCACCAATCCTTGAGACGAATGTTGCGCAGTTGCCAGGGTATACTGCATTGCCTCCTGAGGCGTTTATCCCTGCAACCCTGCCCTGCTGAATCGCTGTTGTTGCGATCTGCACCATGCTTGGCCTTCTGTCAATAGCTGAGAAGCTCTGTGCGCAGTCCCCTGCTGCGTATATCCCCTCAGCAGAGTGCATTCTCTCATCTGTTACAATGCCCTTCTCAATGTTCAGGCCTGCTTCTGCTGCAAGCTCTGTGTTTGCCCTTACCCCTGATGCCAGCACTAGGGCTGAGGGGTTGAACTCCTCGCCGCTAACCCTTATTGACCTGAGCACCTGGTTGCCACTATCGCCAATGCCTGCTGTTACTGACTCAAGCCTTGCGCCAAGGCGCATCCTAACGCCTATTGTGCCAAGGTACTCCTCAACCATCTTCGCCATGTCAGGGTCGAGTGCATTTGGGAGCAGGCTGTTCTTCATCTCAATAAGCGTGGTGTCAATCTTGTGCTGCTGCAAGGCAGCTGCAAGCTCAAGGCCAATAGCGCCCCCACCTACTATTATTGATATGCTGCCCATATCCTTTATATGCTCTCTTAGCTGAGCCGCTATCTCAAGGCTGCCAAGTGTGAACACCCCGCTGCCTATGAGGGAGTCAAGCCCCTTTACAGGGGGTATAAATGCCTCTGAGCCTGTTGCTATTATCAGGCTGTCATACCCCTGTTCGAGATTGCTGTTATCCTTCATGTTCCATACCTTTACGATTTTTTTCTCGCGGTCAATCTCCTGGACCTCGTGCTCCAGGAGCTTCTTCATACCCATGCTCTCTGCCTTGAAGTCGTGCTTCAGGCTTTCAAAGCTCTTAACGCATCCCTCAAAGACAAAGGGTATGCCGCACGGCGAGAACATGTCATAACTACGACGTTCAATAATGGTTATCTCGCTCTTAGGATCATTCCTTATTGCAGCAAGGGCTGCACTCATGCCCGCGCTTCCAAGACCGATAATGACGATCTTCATGGTTTATCCCCTCATTCCCTGGTTGAGAAATGGTGTGTACTGGGGGTTTATTAAGGTTTGTGATGAGGGGCTTTATAAAGGCGCAAGTAAGTAACAGGCTGATGGCAACTCTAGAGTAATGAATAGGACAAGATTTATAAGTAAATTCGTTTTACACAGGTTACGCAATGTATCAGAACAATCTACAAGAGGTCACAATCACTGATGCAGAAAAATAGGTTATTCAATTAGAGGAGTGATAGAAAGCCTAAAAAACTATACATGACCGAAAGTCACGTAAGGCGAGGCTTTTATTACAGGTCCTTTACAGCAAATGCAAGTCTTAGGTTGACCAATAGAGGCGTTCTGAGATGTCACGGGCAGGATGGGGCGATTTAGAAGAAATAATCTTTGGAGAGAGCTCAGAAAGAGGGGGATATACCCCAGCTAAACAACGAGCTAACCAGGATAAAGGGGATTATAGGGGAGAGATTATGCACGAATTAAATCGCTATGATCCTGAAGGAAAGTTTACCCCAGACTTCCTTAGGTTTGTACGTAGAGAATTAGGTATTGAAGAAAACGAGATTAGAGATGAAAAAGGAAATCTTACAATCACATTCTTTGAGGCCCTTGATGAAAGGTTTAGAAGAAGGAAGGTCAGTTTTCAAGATCGACGCGGGAGATGGCGTACCAAATGGACTCGTTATTATACTTCTTATTATTTAAGCATTAAGCACGATAACGAGTGGCGGAGACGTCATCAAGGATACCATGAAATTGGTTACGAGCCAATTCTATTGTTAGAGTTTTTCCGGGGACCACTAGAAAAACATTTAGGTATCCGTCAGCATTACTAATTCGAGACTCACATCATTATTGCCTAATCCTAACCTGTAACTTCCTGATTCAATTTAATTACTCTAGATTTTGATGGGGAAACTGGATGAGTTTGCTTTAAACAAACTTGTTGTACAAGAGCGGGAGGCCAAGTAGATTCCGAGCAAGCCCCTAACCCACCACACTTTGTTTATTTCGCTGTTCTGCAGTGATAAAAAAGCAAACTTTTTAAACACTTGAGCATCCCACTATGGAGGTGGATCAAGATGAGAGATATGAGCAACCTTTTTTACAATACAGTGCATTCTTTTAGAGACATTGAGAACATGGAGGAAGGGTCGGTACAAGTCACTGAAGGAAAAATAATCAATACTGATAAAAATAATCAATACTGATAAGAATCCGAATAAGCCTGGGGAGTACTGTCTTAGAATATCATATTATACTCCTCTAACTGATAAGAACATAGCAGCATTAATGGCAATCCAAGGCGTTGATTAGATTTAATTCATATCCTAGTTTTGAACGAGCTTTTATCATATATTTTTAGGTAACGAAAATCTGCTGCTCGGGGCTATCCCCGACTTAAAAGTCGGGGCTTTACGCCCCTCGCTTCGAAACGCAGATTTTCGGACTCAAAAGTTCTCGCCCTAAAGCGCGAGCTACCCACGAACTTTTGAGTATATGCCAGTCTTTTATAAATTATTCTATTTTGTTATTACTATCTAGAAGCGTAACTTTACACTGGTCGGCTAGCTGTAAAGTTACGCCTCGTCTGACTGAAGCTTTTTATTTAAGATAGCCTTGCTGTTTCTTACAGGTTGAGGCTTTGAAGAAGAAGGCGACAAGCAAACCAAAACTCTGACAGCTTACTGAAGCACATTTGGAAGAAGCCGACGTCATCAGACGCGTTTTACCTCAGCTTGTCTCTTTATTCTCGGAAAAATTCTTCGATTGGTTCTAAAGTGCCTTCTTTTGTCTCCGCCCCCTCTGCCTCAAACAGCCTGAACTCAGCCAGCATCGTGTTCATGGCCTTCATTGCTTGTTTGATTCCCTCAAAGTATTGTTTTTGGTTGTATGATTCATCGCTTATCTCTCCTGCAGCCTCGCCTGCACTGCTATCTGCAATGTAGATGCCTTTTGGAAACAGCTTCTTCTCAGCCTCTTTTGGGTTTGTGTAGACTCTCTTTATCACGTCTCTTATCTTGTTATTAACATCAGATAGCTGGTCTGTTCCTTCTGTGTAGCTCTTTGCTTTCAGGCCTTTCAGGTTGGTCTTCAGTTCTTGTAGGTATGGGATTATGTTTTTGGGTTGCATATTGTTCACCTTTTTTTCTTATCACAACGATTTCTCAGCATTTTCCATGGCTAATTTGGCATCCTCTAGGGTTAAATTAAGTTTCAAATCCTTCATCTTCCTCCCTTTATTAAGCAAGGTTCTTACTAGCATAATACTTAAAACTTTGTGTTTTAACCCAGAATTGTAGTGCCAGGAAATGATTTATGATGTAACGAAAATCTGCTGCTCGGGGCTATCCCCAGCCTAAAGGCTGGGGCTTTCACGCC
>PEYS01000170.1:0-3019 GCA_002763335.1 Candidatus Woesearchaeota archaeon CG08_land_8_20_14_0_20_47_9
GAAGCGAGGGGCGTAAAGCCCCGACTTTTAAGTCGGGGATAGCCCCGAGCAGCAGATTTTCGTTACCTGAGAGCTCTGAAATCTTGAGGTAAATCTCAGGGTCTGGTTTTGCCTTCTTTACGTCTTCTCCATTGATAATGAACTTGAATTGATTCTTCAGGTTCAAGCCATCCTTGCCTAAGATTACATCAACCTCTACTGCTGGGGCAGAGGTTGCTAGGGCTAGTGTGTGTTTCTGGCTTCTTGATACATAAGTGATTAAGCCAATCACACCTGGCATTATTAACCTTAGCACTTGATCCTTCATTAAGTCTCTATAATATTCCCTCTTTCGATTTAAAATCTCTGAGATTACCTTGTTTAATATACTAGGTGTATCTGCATAATCTTTGGGCATGAATTCCCTAAGAAACTCAGAGCCTTTACGACCAACGCAGTTATTTATCCACTCATCTTCGCTTATTACTATGTTATACGGCTCTAGTGCCTTGTTAGTTGCCTCTAACTGAACAGCCTCATCATCAGCAATTAGGCCGTTCATGTCGAATATGACGAGTTTGGCATTGGATAATAACTCGGATAATCTTGGATTGTTAAAATAGTCTGTGCTCATAAACTTGTGAGGTTATTATGCGGTTTAAAAAGGTAGCGGTGATGAGAGAATCTGAAATAAAAGGCAGCTTAAACCTACAGGATTCGCGTAACCTTTAAATTACAGGATCATATTATCTAAGCTATGAAAGTCTTGTTTATCTGTGATCAGAACCTGAATAGGAGTAAAACAGCAGAAGAAGCATTTAAAAACAGGTTTCAGACAAAATCTGCAGGGCTTTACAATGAAAAACCCCTCACAGAGAAGCAGCTTTCTTGGGCTGATATTGTTGTAGTTATGGAGGATTCTCAAAGGAGTGAGATAGCTAAACGCTTTCCAGAACAATACATGCAAAAGCGGATTGTTACCCTTGGTATTCCAGATATTTACTATTATAAGCAACCAGAGTTAATTAAGATTCTGACCTCTAAAGTTAACACCCTAATCTAGCCACTCTTCAAACTGCCTCTTGGCTCTCTTCTTTGATCTAGATTTACGAAAGCTAGCAAACAGACATTGCTGCAATATTTTAAGGCCCCACCTAATCTCTGCAGCAGGCTCCCGCCCTGTCCACCCCCGCCCATCGATAAAGCTCAAACCACAGACCAGGACAAAACTATCCAACTTAGGATCTTACCACACCAGAATTAGAATGATCAAGAAAAACATCTATCTACACGAGGCTGTAAAGTAACAGTCCCGACGTGGAAAACTTTGAGTACCGAGGCGAGCCTTTAAAGGCGAAGCCGAGGTCATTCAAAGTTTTCTGCGTCAAACACCAACCTCTCTCTACTCAACCCCTTGCTATGGATAATAATCTTCTTCTCCAGAATTATCCTACCCCCAACTTTAGCCCTTATACCAAGCCTCTCAAGCTCTTCAATCACCCTTTCAGGCTCAGGTGTGATGATTGCCATTCCCTGCCCCATATTCCATGTCCTGTATGCTTCCCTATCGGTAATTTTGCCTAGTTGCTGGCAGTACTGCATTGCCTTGCACGGCTCAAACAAGTTGTCAAGCTCTGCTCCTAAGCCTGATGGTCTTAGAATCCTGCTGAGCTTTCCTGGAATGCCTCCGCCAGTGATATGCGCAATGCCGTGAATCTCGCATAGGCCCTCGCTGTTAAAGCCGCCGTGAATCTTGACCATGGCCTTAGAGTAGATCCGTGAGGGTGTAAGAACATGCTTGCCGAGGGTGCTTCCCTCAAAAGAGAGCTTATGCCACTCCTCGCCAATATGATCCCTGAAGGTTCTCCTAACTAACGAGATGCCGTTTGATCTAAAACCGCCCTCTTCGAGCACAACTATCGAGTCCCCAAGCTGAATCTCGCGGCCAGTGAAGAGTCTATCCCTTCTAGCAAACCAGATAACCCCTGCACACCAGTTATAATTAAAGTTGCCATAGCCACTGATGTTGCCTAATTCAGCAAGTTCGCCATTGATTATAGCGACATTTGCTTCCCTTGCAGCAGCTATATATCCTTGGGCCAATTGCCTTACTTGATGGATATTTGACCCCTTGCCCTTTCCTAAAGAATTAACATCCAGAACAGTTCCTACAAGTACAGGCTCTGCTCCCCTGACAATAGCATCGTCACACACCATAGCAAGCAGGTCATAGGCAATTGTTGTGTGGTCGTTCATGCGCTGGGCAATCTCTACCTTTGTGCCAACACCATCAAAGCTTATGCACATAAGGCTTCCTTCAGGGAGCTTGCTGACATCAACTGCCCTTAAGCCTGAGAAGTCATCTAGCGGGATAATCACCTCGCCAATAAGCCCTTTACGATTCTCAAATGTCCTCTTTGCAGCCTCATACAGTATCTTCGAGGCATCATCACCTAATTCGAGATTAACACCTGCATCTGCATAGGTTGCTGCTTCTGTTTTGGTTTTAACAGCAAACTTAGTAGAAACTCTCTCAGCTGCCTCAGCAACCTCAGATGTCTCTGGTGCTGGCTGCTTGCTCTCAGCAGACTCAGGAATGCTAATAGAACCCTCAGCTTCTGTCTGTTCATTCACATAATCAACCGCATTCTTGAAAATCATAAAGTTTGTTTCAATCAATTCAGGAATCTTCTTGCCAGCCCTCTTAGCCAGCTCCTTTTTAAGCTGGAATTCTGGCTCTGAAACAGCGTATATTGCCCTCTCAGGATGGGGCATCATCCCCATAATCCTCCCGCTCATGTCGCATATTGCTGCAACGTCATTCATAGCCCCGTTAGGGTTAAGTGGATACAGGCTATTGGCATCCTGGCCAGACTCATCGCAGTATGTGAATACAATCTGGTTATTCTCCTTCAGCACCCTGTATGTCTCAGGATCGCAGCAGAACCTGCCTTCCCCATGGGCTACTGGAATGTGGGTTAAATCTATACCGCGAGTAAAGACGCATTTATCAGAATTATCCTTAATATGCACCCAGCGG
>PEYS01000170.1:3078-3358 GCA_002763335.1 Candidatus Woesearchaeota archaeon CG08_land_8_20_14_0_20_47_9
GCCTGGGGGTGCAAACAATCCCAGGTGAGTCATGATCTGAAAGCCATTACAAACACCCAGGATGAGTTTCCCATCATTGATAAACCTGATAAGCTCCTCCCATAGGTTATTCCTAACCCTGTTTGCAAATGCGTTTCCAGCCCCTGTGTCATCACCATAGGCAAAGCCTCCTGGGAACATCATTATCTGGAAGTCAGACATCCTCTTCTTGCCAGATATAAGATCATTGATATGCACAATCTCGCATTCTGCCCCTGCAAGCTCAAATGCATGGGCGCTC
>PEYS01000170.1:3387-3760 GCA_002763335.1 Candidatus Woesearchaeota archaeon CG08_land_8_20_14_0_20_47_9
CATCACAAGCACTCTTGGCTTCATTGTATCACCTAAAAATCCCTAAACCTTGCCCTGTAGATCTTATCTAAATCACTAATGGTTATGTTTATCATAGTCTTATTCTTGTTCTTTATCTTGAATTTGTTGTTCTTTACTATTCCGATCCTAGTGATGCTAAAATCATTCATTTCGTTTTCAAAAGCCTTCTTATTCTCCGGGTTAATGCTGACTATAAACCTTGACTGTGATTCAGAGTAGAGTATCTTCTCAGGGCTTAGACTCTCGTTCGGTATCTTGCTGATGTCAATGCTTGCTCCTTTTTGGCCTGCAATAGCCATCTTTGCCAGGGTCATTGCAATGCCTCCGGCACCTACTGATGAGCATGCGCTGA
>PEYS01000170.1:3842-4169 GCA_002763335.1 Candidatus Woesearchaeota archaeon CG08_land_8_20_14_0_20_47_9
AATCTTGCTGTATGCGTGATAGAAATCACTAGCTCCACATTCATCCATAGTATTGCCTATCACATAGATCAGGTCTCCTGTAAGCTTAAGGTCGATTGTATTTGTCTGGCGGACATCCTCAATAACGCCTATTGCTGATATCAGCAGTGTTGGGTAAACAGATATCTTCAGTGGATTGCTGTCGTTGTCATAGCCCTTAAAGTCATTGAACATGCTGTCCTTTCCAGATATGAAGGGGGTTTTAAATGTAGTTGCGTAGTCATAGCATGCCCTGCAAGCATCCTTTAGCTGCCTCAGCCTTCTAGGATCGTTTGAGCTGCACCAGCA
>PEYS01000094.1 GCA_002763335.1 Candidatus Woesearchaeota archaeon CG08_land_8_20_14_0_20_47_9
AAGGGCGGAGCTTTAAACTCAGGCGAAAATTGAGTAAGTCCAGAAGACCAAGGTATCTGTACCTGCCGTAAGGCAGGTCCAGAAATCCTTTGGATTTCTCGTGGCCGAATGGAACCGGCGTGTTTACCAGTGAACACACTAGTGGAATGACTGCATTCAACTAATCCGCATATTCTTTTGCTATCTTCAGATACCGGATATACTTTTACCATATCACATCTCCCCTCAAAACCCAGGCTTCCCCTGCTGCTTTAGATTACTCATCCTCACTCACGCCTAAACCACCCCCTTCTCATGCATGAAATAGCTCAGCAAAACCCCTGCTCCTGTAGCCAGTGCTATTGTGAGCAGGCTTCCCTTCTCGCTCCCTGATGTGTAGCCTAGTATGAAGCTTGCAACTATCGCCATGTAGGGTGTGAATGCCTCTCTCTTCTTGCCTGCATGGACAACCCTGCCCAGGGCCATGCCGCAGAAGAATGCCAGCATATGGTTTAATACGGGGCCAGGCACTGCGAGAGAGATTATAAAGCCAGCGACAGCTATGCATATAAGCCATATCAGAAGGAATTCCATTCCCTTCCTTGAATGAGCATAAGCTTTAAATAAATTCATCTTGGTCACATAGCTTTGGTTAAATGGTGATATTGAAGCTCATGGGTTTAATGGACCTCTTCGCTACAATAGTTATGCTGCTCATCCACTACAATGTGCTTGGCTGGAGGCTTCCGCTATCATTAGGGATGTATCTGATATTTAAAGGCATTGGGTTCTGGGGTGACTTTGCAAGCATGGTTGACCTTGCAGCAGGCATATACATGATTGCCATGATATTCGGGCTGCGAACATTTCTCGTCTTTGTCTTTGTAGGCTTCCTATTCCAGAAGACATTGTTTTCATTGACGCACTGACAAGAAAACCTTGACTACACTCGGCTTCGCTTTCAGCTCGCCTCGGTAGTCAAGGTTTTCTGGCGTTAATAGCGTCGGGAAAACCCTAACACAGGGTCATCTGAGGGCTTTGAATAACCCCCCGGGGTTATTCAAAGCCCTCAACCAATAACTAAATACCGCCCCTCATATCTCCACCAGCTTATACTTTCTGCTTCCAAGCCCAAGCCCTTCAGCAGCCCTGATCTGTATTGTTGCATCCAGGCCCCGCAAGGCTTTAAACTTGTCCTCTCCGGAAGCAAGGGGCTTCCCAAGCGCTGAGTTTGCTAGGCCAACCTGCTTCTTTATGAGGTCAAGTGATGCCTGGTCTATTGCAACAGGGTCTCTGGAAGCGAGGATGCCGATGTTTGGCACTATCGGGGCGTCGCTCCTGTTAAAGCAGTCACAGTCAGGTGTTATATCCACTAGGAAGTTGAAGAAGCAAGACCTCTCCCTTTTGTTTTTAAGCACTGCAAGGGCGTAGTCTGCCATCTTCTCCTGAAGGTCTCTTGAGCTGGAATCCCAGCGTATTGCTATTGCCCCATTCGGGCATGAGACTGTGCACTCCCCGCAACCCTGGCAGGCCTGCTTGTCAATGACTGCCTTTCCCTTCTCCTTTTTTATCGCATCCACCTGGCAGAAGTCTGCGCACCTCATGCAGCCGAGGCATTTTGAGGCATTAACCTCTGGTTTAACAGAGCTGTGCTGCTGCTGCTTTCCTGCACGGCTGGCGCAGCCCATGCCAAGGTTCTTTATTGCGCCTCCAAAGCCAGCTAGCATATGACCCTTGACATGGCTTATGACAACAATGCTGTCAGCATAGAATATGTCTGCCCCTATGCGGGCAGTTTTTACATGCTTCCCCTTAATCTCAACATCTATGGAGTTTTTGCCTTTTATGCCATCTGCTATAATGATTGGAGCCTCAACTGCTGCATACCCAAAGCCGTTTGCAATCGCAGTGTTGAGGTGATCCACCGAGTCTCCTCGCTTGCCGACGTAGAGCGTGTTTGTGTCTGTGAGGAATGGCCTGCCCCCACGCCTTTTAACCTCTGAGACAATGCGCCTCACAAATACAGGCCTTATAAAGGCTGTGTTGCCAAGCTCCCCGAAGTGCAGCTTCAATGCCACAGTCTCCTGTCTTTTGAATATCCCATCGCCAACCCGGGCATAGAGGTCTGAGACCTTGTCAAGTAGCGATGCATCAGTCTTCACCGAAGCAAAATAAACATCTGCCATTCTTTACCTCACCTGATCCTGATACAAACGACATCTGTAGGCTTTGACTAAACCCCGCAGGGGTTTATTCAAAGCCCACAAGCGATAAAAATAGTCGTATCATATACCTTATCCGCTCCCAAATGGTTGGGGTCTCCATAAACACTTTAAAAGATTTCTCTGCGCTGTAGCTGCGACTGTTGCCATCGAGGTATGTTGCCTCAACGCGGATTGTGTTGTTCCCTGCCTTCAGGTCTGCACTGTTGAGCTCAACCACAAAGACATGATCTGCATCAAGGTCTCCCAGCTCCCATCTCTTGAAGTATCCTGGGCTGCTGAATGTGATGACTGTGATGTAAGGCGTTGATTTTGAGAGCTTAAGGGCTGAGAACGAGGCATTAAAGTTATGCCCGTATCTGACACTGTCAGGGAGGGGTACCTGTTTCAATGCAATGGTGGGGGCGTCAAGCACCTCAAGGTTTATCACCTCTGCCTTTGATATGTTGGCGCTCTTGGCAGTTATTACGACCTCATTTTTTCCAGGTTCTGAGAAGTTCACAGAGAAATTAATTCTGGGCTCCTGGGATATGCCTATGCTCATCTCCTTGCAGTCATTTTCGTGGCATATCCTGAGCTCTCGAATAACTGCATTCCCCTTGTTGGCTGCCCTGCAGAGCGCCAGCGCTGTTTCGTAGACATATATTGGCGTTTTGTTCATGGTGCATTCGACTGACAGTGCAAACCGGGCCTTGCGCTGCGCCGGCATAAGGCTGTCATAGAAGTACTCAAATGGGTAGTAGTCAGCCCCTGTGAATGCCTTTAGCCTGAGCTCTGCTGAGGCGTTTTCGTCTGTAACTATCAGAATATGGAAGGTGTATATGTAGGCCTCGTCAAGGCTGTCAATGTGAGCCGCATAGTTAATCTCCTTTTCCTCGCCTGGCCTGAGCACTACAACTTCATGCTCAATGGTGTCATTGTTATAGTCAATGATCCTAAGGCCCGGGCTTCTTGAGAAGGTAAGCCCTGTTGCAGCATAGCTGTCAAGCCTGTTTCTAAGCCTTACCCTTATCAGGTCGTATGAGCCGAGCCTCACCTCATCTGAGATAAGGGATGCTGTTATGTCCACGGCCTTATCCTCAAGCCTCTCTCTGTCAATAACCTTGACTGCCAGCTTTAAGGGCGAGGCAATCAGGCTTGTGCCCCTTCCCCTCCACTGGTATTCTGTTGATGCCTTCTTAGGGTCATCTACTTCTCGCAGCTTGATATGGGTTGCATCCACGTAGCCAAATTCGTCATAGCTGATGTCAAATGGCACCCAGCCGTAGCCAGGAAAGTAGACCTCTGCCCAGCCGTGGGAGCCCCAGCCAGCCACCTCAGGCAGATCGCTGTATGCCAGGCCCGCAACAAACCTTGCAGGAATCCCTAGTGAGCGCACCATGGCTATAAAGAGGGTTGATAGCTCATCGCAGACCCCCTTCCTGTTTTCAAGCACCCAGCTGGCAGGCTGTATAGCGTCAGCAGTTATTGAGGTGAGGTTATAGGCGATGTTTCTCCTCACCCAGCCGGCAAGCCTGGAGACTGCAATCATCAGGTCGTCATCACCCTCAACTATTGATGAGGCGAGCATCACTATTTGCGGATTCTCAGACTCAACATACTCAGTGGGGAGGGTGAATTCCTCGTATTGCTTCACAAGCCCATCTTCAAGAGGGAACTTAACGCGCCCTCTTACAGCAGGCCTGTATATGGTGGTTTTAACCCTGCTCTCCACCCTGAATTCCAGGGTGCCAGGCAAAGGCTTATTCCACACAAACTGGATTGTGTCGCCCTGCTTCTCAGCCCCTGGATTTGTTGTGAGGCTTATTACCTGCTGGCCCTGCTCAGCCTTAGGATAGAAGCTGAGGTTTGCAATAACCTCCTCTATGGATGCCTCATGCGATGCCTGCTTTAGGGTTATCTTGCCTGAGACCTCTACATCAGCCAGAATGCTCGAGTCCTT
>PEYS01000226.1 GCA_002763335.1 Candidatus Woesearchaeota archaeon CG08_land_8_20_14_0_20_47_9
CGGGGTGAGCGCTGCCAACATCTGCAAGGATTGTTATTGTGTTGCCCTCGCCCTGCTGCTGGCCTTGAGAGGCGCCATTAGGCTTGCCCGGGGTGCCGTAGAGTGCGCTGCTCTCATTCCAGGTGTCAGCCCCCAGCCTTTCTAGGCTGTGGTCATTGCCGTCTGCCCCCATTGAGGGCAGGTAGCTCACAATATCAGCATAATAACCATCGCTAAGGTTTATTGTGCCCCCTGTGTTTGTCAGGCTGAAATAGCCGTCAACAGCCCTGAAGTTAGCGTCGCTTGCATCCCAGACACCATCGCCATTGCCATACCATGCCTCGAAGCTCTCCTCCCCTACAAGCCCTGTGAGCTTCCTCGCAACCACTATGTACTCGTCAGGCTGTATGGTGATGTCCTCAAAGTCATTGCCGTTAACCTGCCAGTCAGCCAGGTCAACAGGGCTTACACCGTTATTGTGAAGCTCAATCCACTCCCCTGCTGTGTCCACTACTGAAGATGGATTGTACATTATCTCACTTATCACAACATCTGCCCCTGCAGCCAGCGATGATGCAGCAAGCATCATAACAAGAACAGCTGCATACAACGCCTGCTGAATAACCCTACTACAAATCCTTCTGTAAATCCCCATTAAATCACCCCCTCGTTACTTTCTGCCAGGGGATTCTAACAGGCTTAAAATGTCTTTAGGAGAAAAAATCGGAAGATCTCCGGATTTTTCCGCAAGATTTAAATAACTGCTTTAATAAAGTGGTTGTTATGTCGACTTTCGGAGAAGTGATAGTCTTCTTTGGAGAGCTAGGAGTTTATGATGTCATACTCCCCTTCCTCCTCGTCTTCACCATAATGTTTGCAGTTCTGGATAAGACCAGGGTCTTCGGCGTGGAGAAGTATAAGAATGATGCAGGTGATGAGGTATACGCAGCAAAGAAGCAGCTCAACGCCCTTGTTGCCTTTGTCATAGGCTTCTTTGTTGTTGCCTCCTCCCAGCTAGTGGAGATAATAACAGAGGTCTCATCCAATGTTGTTATACTTGCCCTTCTAGGAGTCTTCTTCATGATGCTCGTAGGCGTGTTTTATGATTATGAACAACTCATGAAGGGCCTCGGCCTAGGCAAGTCAAAGGGGAGCTGGCAGATGTATTTCTTTACATTCATAATGCTTATCGGGGTGATATTCATCTTCCTCCACGCCATAAAGACTGCGGATGGCACAACCTGGCTTCAGATATTCCTCGACTGGGTTAAGAGCATAGCAACAAACACTGCTGCA
This sequence comes from Candidatus Woesearchaeota archaeon CG08_land_8_20_14_0_20_47_9, assembly GCA_002763335.1. Classification (GTDB taxonomy): domain Archaea; phylum Nanobdellota; class Nanobdellia; order Woesearchaeales; family CG1-02-47-18; genus CG1-02-47-18. The sequence goes on from PEYS01000226.1 coordinate 1,276, forward strand.
GCATCAGTAGTACTCTTCCTGATCTTTATAGGGGTTCTGATTCTGATTGTCTCAAGCGGGAAGGAAGGAAGGGTTATAAACCAAGGTGAAGAGAGCGGTGGAAGACCTAGGACCGGGGGCGGAGGACCTTCAACTACTGGTAATCCTTAATAGAACAGAGGGCTTTGAATGCCCAACGCAACTGGGCATTCAAAGCCCTCAGATGTATGTGGTGTCAGATTTTGACGATATTGACGTCAGAAAACTTTGACTACCGAGCCGAGCTCTAGCGAGGGCGAGTGCATTCAAGGCTTTCTCACACAAACCTTTTTATACCCCCCTGATAGGCAGCATGGCATGGAATATGATGCTGTTCTGAAGAGGGTGTTGCAGACTGGGAAGCCTGGTAAGGCTGAGAGGGCTAGGCTCCTAAGCAGGGTAAACCATGCGCTTAGGCAGCTACAGGAGTCCATTGACAGCTCTGGTTTAAAGGCCAGGGCAATGCTTGGCGGCTCACTCTCAAAGGACACCTGGCTTTCAGGATCATCTGATGCTGATATCTTTGTGCGCTTTGACTACAAGGGGTTCTCAGACAGGAGTGATGGGCTCTCAGATGCCCTGGCTCCGTGCCTGGAGTTTCTAAGGCCTGTACGCATTCACGGGAGCAGGGACTACTTTCAGGCAAGGCTTAGGGGCATTACGCTTGAGATCGTCCCAATACTCAATATAGACAGACCTGAAGAGGCCAGGAACATAACAGACATCTCCCCCTTGCACGTCTCATGGGTTAAGGCGCAGAGCAGCGAGGCTATTACTGACGAGATCAGGCTTGCAAAGGCGTTCTGCAAGGCCCAGCGGTGTTACGGTGCAGAGAGCTATATCATGGGCTTCTCAGGCTACGTCCTTGAGGTGATGGTTATACACTTTGGGTCTTTCCTGAAGCTGCTCAGGGCCAGCCTGGCCTGGAATCTGAATAAGAAGACCCTTATTGATGTTGCTTCAAAGGCTCCTAAGAGGCTAAACACCTCAAAGACAGAGGGGCCAATAATTGTTATTGACCCTGTGCAGCCTGAGAGGAATGCTGCAGCTGCCCTAAGCATGGAGAAGACGAGGTGCTTTGTAAGCGCTGCACACTCATTCCTTGATAAGCCCTCAGTCTCGTTCTTCAAACTAGAGCTGCCAAGCCTGGCCTCGATGAAGAAGAAGTCCCTTGGCAGGAAGCTGATCGTTGTGTACCTTACAATGCCTGAGGGCAAGGAGGATATTATCGGGGCCCGCATAGTGAAGGTCACAGATTTTATAAAGAAGGGGCTTATAAGCAATGGCTTTAAGATAATCTGCTCTGACTGGGGGTGGGACAAGCAAAGGCGTGCAGAGATCTACTTCATACTTGACCCTGAGCCCCTATCAGAGTGGGTTAGGCTCTCAGGCCCCCCGCTAAAGGCAGGGATGCATGTAAAGAAATTTAAGGAGAAGCACGATTCCTGCGAGCTTGTTGAGGATAAGTCAAGAATCGTGGCGATTGGAAAGCGGCGATTTAGGCTGCCTGAAAGGCTTATATCGAGTCTGCTTGAGGATGACTACATCACCAGCAGGGCTGAGAAGGCAGCTCTTAAGAGCCATAAACCATGAGGCTTAAAAGATGAATCCTGTGCTGAAGGCTTGCCTGCTTGGGCTGCTACCTGTATCCGAGCTCAGGGGCTGTATACCGCTAGCCCTGTACTACAGGATCAGCCCTGTTTACAGCTTCCTTATGTGCGTGGCAGCAAACCTTGCAATTATACCCATTGCGTTCCTCTTCCTGGACTTTGTGCATCATCGCCTCATAGGAATTGGTGTTTACAGAAGACTGTTCGACCACTTCGTGAAGAGGACCAGGCGTAAGGCAGAGAAGGCTATAGAGAGGTACAGCTACCTCGGCCTTATACTGTTTGTTGGCATACCGATGCCTGCAACAGGGGCATACACTGGGGTGCTGGCTGCATGGCTCCTTGGTTTAGATCGCAGAAAGGCAAGCCTCATGATAGCCCTTGGTGTACTGCTAGCAGCATTTATTGTAACCCTAGTAAGCCTCGGTGGCATTGGGTCCCTACACTTTCTGCTAAAACAAACATGAGAGTGATAACTTATGAAACTAAGAAATCAAGATATTGGCGACATGGTAATAAGGAGAAAGATAATCCACATGGCCTCAGGGCTTCTGATCACCTTCCTCATATACAAAAACATAATTGGCGCGAGGGAGGTGTTTATCTTCTGCATCTTCGGCTTCATAATCTCAATGCTCTGCAAGCGTTTCAAGATTCCCTTCTTCTCATGGGTGTTGAAGATGGTTGAGGAGCCTAAGCAGACCATGATATTCCCCGGCAGAGGGGCGTTATTCTTCCTCCTGGGGGTGATTATGGTGCTTTCAATAAGGCATTTTACCCTTGACATCGCCCTTGCGTCAATAGCCATCCTTACTGTTGCAGATCCTGTGTCACACCTGGTAGGCGTTCAGTTCGGGAGGATAAAGCATCCCCTGAGCCTCAACAAGCTGGTTGAGGGGAACATTGCAGGGGCAATTGTTGGCTTCTTTGCTGCGATGCGCTTTGTAACCCCGCTAGAGGCAGGGGTCGCATCTATAACTGCTATGATTGTGGAGGCGTTAGAGGTGGAGGTTAACCACCAGGCAATTGACGACAACCTCCTGGTGCCACTGGCTGCTGGGACTGCGATTTACCTGCTGAGGCTGTATGTTTAGTACCCAAAATATTTGTGAAAGGTCGATTTAATATATTCTCAATATAAACAATTAGAAAGATTAAAGGGAACTATCAGAGATTGAGAGGTACCGAATTGAGAGTTGACGTCCTCCCAGGCCTGAAGGCTCGCCTTTGGGGCGACTCCTTCGCTTACGCTCAGGAGC
>PEYS01000072.1 GCA_002763335.1 Candidatus Woesearchaeota archaeon CG08_land_8_20_14_0_20_47_9
AATCTGCGTTTCGAAGCGAGGGGTGTAAAGCCCCGACTTTTAAGTCGGGGATAGCCCCGAGCAGCAGATTTTCGTTACAAGAGGGTTCATATGATGATATCTACTAAGAAGGGGCTTAGTAACTCTCCTTTCCAAACCAGTGTTCACAGCAAGCTTTATGTCTGGTCTCCCAGATCGGGTCAGTAATGGCCTTGAACTCCTTAGAGTAGTTATCAAGGAAGTCTGTTATCTTCGGATCCTCAATTAGACTTTCACCTCTTGCTTGAGTTGGCTTTGCCCTGTATTTCTTGCATATGCCCCTCAGTACATGCGGATGATCAATGATCATGCACGGCGCAAGAAGATTCTTATTAGCAGAGTATGGCTGGGCCTTTCTTATTGCCTTAAAGAAGTCTGAGTTTATCACTTGCTTTAGACTCTTATTCTTGATGTTATCAACGCTGAAGTGTGCAAAGACGCATGGCTCAGCATCGCCCTTGTTCGTGATGTGGATATACCTCCTGCCTCCTGCAATGCAGCCTCCAGCGAGCATGCCGTCATTCCAGAAGTCACCTACAAGTATTGGCTTAGTCTCCCTTATCTTAAAAGTCCTCTCACGCAGCCTGTTACGCTGCTCTGGAGTGGACATCAGGGCTGTGTTCGGGTTTCTGCCAATTGGTATGTACTGGAAGTACCATCCGAAGCAGCAGCCCTGCTTGATGTAGAAGTCAATAAACTCGTCGCTTGATGCATTTTCAGAGTTATGCCTTGTTATCATTGTGGAGAAGCCGAATAACACCCCTTCTTTTCTGAGGTTTTTCATCACCCATAGGATGCGCTTATGCACCCCATTGCCACGCCTTGCATCAGTTTCTTTTTCAAGACCCTCAACGCTTATTGCAGGGGCAACATTGCCCAGCTCTGCAATGCCCTTGGCAATGTTCTTTGTTATGCATATCCCGTTAGTATAGACTAGGAAGTAGATGTCATTGTGCTCCCTGAACAGCCTCATTATATCGTCACGTATAAATGGCTCCCCGCCTGCAAGTGTTATAAAGTAGATGCCCAGCTCCTTTGCCTCGCGCATTATCCTGTTGAGAAGCTCGTAGCTTATATCCCCTTCCTTTGAGTGGTATGCCCCTGCCCAGCACCCATCGCATTTTAGGTTGCATCTATCAGTTACATCAATAACAAGCAGTGATGGCGGCCTCCAGGCTTCTAGCTTATCAATCTCTTCTCGCTTCTCAGCACTGATTATCATGGAATTGATTATCAGGTTACTGATAAGCTTTCTCTTAACACTCGGGTTTAGATTGTTTATTCTCCTCACTGCCTGCACATAGCCGGGGTTTCCTTTTATGGCCTGCCTGAATCTCTTCAGAATATCTACGTGATAGGGGTCTCTTGTCAGCTTCTCAAGAATCCTGCTTAGCCTTACAAGGTTATCATCAGAGGCGATGCTTACCAGCTCTAAGGCTTTGCCTATGAGTAGGCGTCTTGCGTTCTGCGAAATTATCTTGAGTTTGCTGTTCATACCCCGCCCTCACGTTTTAAATTGTTTCAGCTTTTTATGAAAATATGAGGTTTTAAAAAAACAGCCTAAGTAGTTGGCCTTCCAACCTTTTCAGGGGCCATGCTCTTAACAAGCCCCTCTGAGCTGAAAGCCCTTAGGCCCTCCTCCAGGTGTCTGTATTCCCTGGCGAGTTTACGTAGGTTTCTCCTCTTGGTGGCGTTAACAGTCTTACTAACCCCCTCTAGCTGCGCAATTAGGGGTTTTACATCCTGTTCCACAAAGCGCTTGATAAGGGTGCCGAATGCCTCAACAAACGAAACAGCCTGCTCGTATAGCTTCTCCTTGCCCTGCCCCCTTATGCTCCTCACCATATCCAGTTTCTCCAGTATCTTCAGGCTTGGGCTTACCAGGCTCAGGCTGTATCCAGTCTTCTCTGCAATCTGCCTCTGCGAGAGGGAGCGCTCTGAAAAGAGCAGCGTAGCCCAAACACGGCCAGCAGGCTCTCCAAGCCCCCACTGCTTCACGATCTTCCCGATCCTGTCAATAAAGCTCCTCTCAACATTCAGAGTATCCATTTTGGCTGATTTCAGTTTTTTGTGAAATGTAATTATTGGTTAGTATATAAATATTTTTATTATCGGGTCTTGTTTTATGTTAGGCTCTTCCTACTATGCGGTTTTTCATTGATCCTCTGTCTATTGAGTCCGAAAATCTGCGTTTCGAAGCGAGGGGTGTAAAGCCACGACTTTTAAGTCGGGGATAGCCCCGAGCAGCAGATTTTCGTTACATTTCTCAGCTACTCCCACTCCATCGTAGCAGGGGGCTTGTTGGAGATGTCGTAAACAACCCTGTTAACCTCGTGGATTTCGTTTGTAATTCTTGTAGAGATTGCTTCCAGAATCTCGTATGGCAGCTTGGCAAAATTAGTAGTCATAGCATCCTTTGACTCAATAATGCGGACTACAACAGGGTATTTGTAGCTTCTAGCATCACCCTGAATGCCGACGCTCTTTATTGGCAGCAGGACTGCAAAGCCCATCCACACCCTCTCGTACAAACCTGCTTTTCTTAACTCGTCTTCAACAATGAAGCTAGCTCTTCTCACAATGTCTGCCTTTTCAGGGGTGACCTCTCCGAGGATTCTTATGCCTAAGCCCGGGCCAGGGAAGACGTGCCTGGTGATGATTTCATCTGGCAGGCCAAGCTCCATGGCGAGTCTTCTCACCTCATCCTTGTAGAGGTCTCTCAGAGGCTCATAGATTTCTAGCTTCATATTGTCTGGCAGGCCCCCAACATTATGATGGGATTTAATCCTTGAGGAGTGCTTAGTGATGCCGCTCTCGATCCTGTCTGAATAGATTGTGCCCTGGACCAAGACATCTGCTGCCTCGCCCTCAGCAACCTCATCAAAGACATCAATAAATGTTTTGCCTATTATCTTTCGCTTCTCCTCAGGATCTGTCACGCCTCTTAATGCATTGAAGAACCTCTCATGGGCCTTTATTACCCTTAGTTTGAGGCTGGATTTAGAGAAGATCTGCTGGATAAACTCTGTCTCGCGGTAACGCATAAGCCCTGTATCAACATAGACAGCAGTTAAATTTTCACCAATAACCCTGCTTACAAGGAGTGCGGATGTTGATGAATCCACACCCCCTGACAAGCCTAGTATGACCTTTCTGCTGGCTATCTTCTGTTTGATCTCAGCGGTGATGTTGGCTATAATGTTAGAGGTCTTCCAGTCTCTTTTGGCATTACAGATATCCAGGGCAAAGTTCTCAAGAATCCTGTTTCCATGCTCAGTGTGGGTTACCTCAGGGTGGAATTGAACACCGTAAATCTGCTTATCACCATTCTCAAATGCTGCAATTGGCGAGTGATCGGTTGATGCAGTTATTGAGTATCCCTCAGGCAGCTTCCTCACAATATCGCAGTGGTTCATCCAGACCTTCTCTGAGGTGTTCAGGCTGTTTAGTAACATATTTTTTCCTAGTAGCCCCGCCCTCCTGCCCCTATCTAAGAGCCTCAGTTCTGTAATGCCGTACTCGCCAGACTCTCCTAAGGCTACTTCGCCCCCATTTAAATAAGCGATTAACTGGTGGCCGTAGCATATTCCGAGGATTGGGATGCCAATCCCGAATATGCTCTTGTTGCATTTAGGAGCATCGTCATCGTAAACAGAGGCTGCGCCCCCTGAGAGGATTATGCCCTTTAAGTCCTTGATCTTTATTAACTCGTCCTTACTTACGTCAGAAGGAAGTACCTCAGAATAAACACCAATATCCCTAATCCTTCTGGAGATCAGGTGAGAATACTGGCCTCCGAAGTCGAGGATGACTAGCTTATCCATAGGTATGTTTGTTTGTAAGGGGTATTTATAGGTTTGCAAAATCAGTAATTATTTAGTATCTTGAAGGGTTCTTCAGGATTTCTTGTAATCCTTGGAGGACATCAGCCTTCCTGAATCTTAGGGTTTGGATGACAGATAAGAGCATAGCTGTTGCATTAGCCCCCCTTACGCTTCTTGAACCGCTGCTTATCTTCCTTATCACGACAAGAGCTCTCAACTCCCGCTCACTTACTCAATTTTCGCCTGAGTTTAAAGCTCCGCCCTTTAGGGCGAAAATTGAGTCTAAAAATTCGCCGTGTCAAAGCGAGGGGC
>PEYS01000124.1 GCA_002763335.1 Candidatus Woesearchaeota archaeon CG08_land_8_20_14_0_20_47_9
AGTAGCATGCTTGAGCAATTCCCCAGGCTGGGGCTGCTGATTGATGTAGGGCATTCACCATCGCTCTTCTCAGATCCGTACTGGTTTGAATGCTTCAAGGATCGCATATTTGAGATGCACATACACGATTTCTCAAGGGCTAAAGGGCTTGACCACCAGGTTGTTGGGAGCGGTGATCTTGATTTCAAGAGGATATTCAGCAGCGAAGTTATACGAAGGATTCCCCTGATACTCGAGCACAGCGCAATGGTTAGCGAGCCTGAACTCCTTGAAGAGCGGGAGCTTCTGAAAAAGCGTTACTCCATAACGTGAGATTTTGCGCGTAATTCATACTACCGGAGTATATCAGTTGATCTTCCCTGTGCCGAGGGCATTGTCAATCTTATTTGCTGTCTCCCTTATATGCATCAGGGCGCGCCTTATGTCCTCCTCAAGCTCATCTACAATGACAGTGAGGGCGTCAGCGCGTAAGCTGTACTTGTTTCTCTCGCAAACAACAAAGCCAGACTCTATAAGCTTGTTGAGGTGATGCACCACTGTGCCGCGGCTCAGACCAAGCCTGTAGGCAAGGCCGTCACTTGACATCAGCCTTTTACTCCTCGTGCTCTTCAGAAGCTCTACAAATATGCGGTAACAGGAGTTGTCCTTATCGCGCTGGTTGAACATGCCTAGAGAGTTGCAGAACCACTTAAGGTCGTCATTAATGCCCTGGGCGTCATCCCTCCTTGTCCTGATAATGATGATATGCTGATACGCAGATACCATGGGCATAACAGTACATAACAGTGTTTATAAAGATTGTGAGTTTTCATTAGCTTTTTATTGCCTCAACATAGAGAGAGAGCTTTGGATCAGAATTGTCAAATAAAGCGGTGTTTCTGAGAACAGCGTGAGGTGAAATCATGCACCTTACCCCTTAATTTGTCAAAATACCCAGAAAGCGATAGAGCAATGCATCCTTCGCCCTTATAAACTCCGAGTCAGAGGGGGCGCCTATAAAAATGCAGTTTCCCTCTGCCCTGACCGAGGTCTCGTTGGCCCTATCAAAGGTCAGCACAGGCACAAAAGGGGTTGCGTTACTGCAGCTGACCACTGGTATGCTGTATTTTGTGGGGTCGATAAAAGCAGCCTGGGCATATACCCCCTTTAAGGCAACTGCCTTGCTGATATCAAAGCCGGACTTTGCTATCGCCTCCTTGCTCTTGCTGGTGGAGTTTGAGGTGATGTAAAACATTCTTGTGTTCCTTATCTTGTCAACGGCAGCAGAGTCCACAGCTATGCCCTCTGCCTGTTGCGGGAGGGAGTCAAAGTAAACCACCATGCCGTCAACCTCTGTCTGCAACCCTGAACCTGTCCTCTCAAATTTAAAGCCGTTGTAATCATACTGTTCAGTGCTGTCACTGCGCCCTATAAACACATAGCCCAGGACGCTGCTGACCATTAGAAAGCCGACTATGATGGAGAATAAGGCTTTGTTGGAAAGGCCGAGGTGCCTCTTCTCTGGCCCGAGCTTCATAAGAGTCTGGTTTGAAGCAGGGATTTATATATCTTCCCTCTTCTCCGCAGCATAGTGCCTGGCCCCCCTGAATTTGGTTGTTTTGCCGGAATATAGGTCTGCGAACTGCTGTATCAGCCTTTTTGCCTCTTCCATATTGCCTGTTGTATGTTTAAAATGATCTAATATCAATTCTGTGTTTGCTTCTAATAATAACCTGTAGGCCTCTTCATCAGGCATGTCCATCAGATTAACCAGGATCAGGTCAGAGTTCTTAAACCTCTCAAAGAAGTCCTCTGGGCCCTTCAGTTTGCCTATCTCAATCAGCTTGTAGTATAAATCACAGCCTGGATAAGGGGTTGTTGGCCTTATCGTCCTACAATGATGGTATGTATTGTATCTCTTTATAAGCTCAACGTTCTTTTTCAGGCTCTCTGCAGTATCCCCAAGGTTATTCCATATAAAGTTCAGGCCCATGCCTATCCCGCCTGCTTTTTTAACAAGCTCCAACGCCTTTAGATTCTGGGCCATGGCTGCGTTCTTGTTCATCAGTTTTAACACCCTGTCATCGCTTGACTCAAAACCGAAGTTCAGGAACTGGCAGCCGCAGTGCTTGAGAATCTCAATGACCTCTTCATCCATAAAATCTACACGGGCGTTGCAATCGAACTTGATCTTAAGACCTGCCCCCCTTAACGCCTTCTCGAATTTCAGCAGCCTCGCCTTGTTTAATATAAACAGTTCATCATCAAACGAATGGAAGGTCACACCATACCTGTCCCTTAGTAGCTTTAATTCTTTGACAATGCTCTCGATACTCCTAAGTCTAAGCCCTTCCTCCATTCTATAACAGAAATTACACCTGTTTACGCATCCCCTGCTGCTTAAAAAGCCGGCAAAGCTCTTTTCACCTGGTTCTTGATTATGAAACTTGAAACAGGTGGTGTATCTCTCCATTGGAAAGATACTCCAAAGCGGGAATGGAATCTCGTCAATGTTCTTCACAATCCTATGAGGCTCGGTGATTTTTACCTTCTCATCCTCCTTGTAAGCAATCCCTGCAACCCTTGACAGATCACCGCCACTTATCTTACAATGAAGCAGGTCAACAATAGAGTACTCTGCCTCGCCTATGGCAACTACATCTGCCTTGGTTGTATCAAGCATGTACTCAGGTATAGGTGAGGGGCCATGCCCGCCTAAGACCAGCCATGCATCCTTTTTGTGCTCATTGATGATCCTACAGAGGTCAAGAACAGTCTCCCTGAACCTTGCAGCCAGAAAACCCGAGCATATTAGGTCATACTCATTGTTATCCAGGTGCTCTGCCAGGTGCTCATTGGTGTAGTGGAACACATCCATGCAGTATGCCTCAACAGAGGCGCCATTCCTGTGTAAGACAGCAGCTAGGTAGGCTGGGCCCAGCGGGAATGGATTATCTTCCTGGTATAAGTCGTGTATTATGAACAGCACCCTGTTTTTCCTTGTAAACAATTCATCCACCATATTCGCTGGAAAACGCCAGGTATTTAAAAATGTATAGACAACCTTGACTACCTCGACTCCACTCTGGCTCGTCTTATGTCAAAAGTTCCCAGCTAAGGCGAACTATCCACGAACTTTCGAGTATTCAAGGTGCTTTCTCCCATGCTGCCTCGCCAGCCTCAACGCAGCACAGGCAATCCTTTCAGAGGCCCTTCCGTCAATCTGATGGTAGTATTTCCGTATAAAGCGCTCCCTCTTTTTCGGGTCTATGCTTACGCTGCCATCCAGATACGCCTTTATCACATCGTATGTTTTATCCACCCTGGTGACAACAGCAGCCAGCCCATTCCTAGCCAGGTCCATTGAATCAAAATCACACACCATGTTGAGCAGCACAACGGGTTTTGAGAACAGAACCGCCTCTAAGGAAACAGTTGAGTTGGTTGTTACAAGGAGCTCTGATGCATCCAGCTGCTCATAGAGGTCTGAAGAGGCAGGCACCATCTTCAGATTATTTACCTTAAACCTCGATGCCAGTTCGCGGTATAGGGTTGCGTCAGCCTCTGCAGGGTGCATCTTGACTATCAGAAAAACATTCCTTAGCCTGCTTACAGCAGAGAGGATGGCCTCTGCACCAAGGCTTCGCTGCTCCCGCGTTATTATTGCATCTGGAATTGAAGCGTACAATATTATGCGTGCGTTCTCAGGCAGCCCCTCCCTCCTGATAAACCCCTCCCTTGAGTAGAGCTGTTTTCTATGTGCAATAAGGTCTGTTCTTACCTGCCCGCTTACGAGTATTGAGCCCTTGGGATAATGGCCTTCATTGACAAGCAGCTTCTTGTAATAAGGTCCGTAGACAGCGGTCTTGTCAGCTAAAGGGCAGCGGGTTTCATCATAGCCTAGCGTGGTTTCATCCTTATGGAACATGTAGGATATGTTGCGGCTGAAGATGGCGCCATGCTGCACCCCAATGCAGGGGGTTCCCTCAAGGCGTGATGCAAAGATAAAGTTGCTCCAGGCAGCATTCTCAGATATAGCTATAACACAGTCAATCCGCTCTCTCCTAAGAAAGCTCCTGGCTATCTCTATGTTGAGAGCTGATCCTGCAAAGGAGCCCAGTCTGGCGCAGAAGCAATGCTGGAGGCGCCTCTTTATAACCGGCCAGAGCTGCAGGCCCTTAAACCTGAAGAGGTTTATGAACTCCTGGTCTGATTCGAGCTGCCTCCACCTCTTCCTGAAACAATCCAGGGCATGGGTGTATGAGGCGATGACCTTTGGATCAAGCAGGGCCCTTGCAATCACAGACTCCCATGGGATAAAGCCTTTGCGCTTGAGGCTGAGCCTCATAAGCCTCTCTGAGCCTGCAAGGTCAATTATATAGAGCCTTGCCTCAGGTGCAAGCCTGCTTATGACAGGGCCAAGCTGGCTGTCAAAAAATCCCCTTGAGGCATCTTCCATTATTCCGTGCACAAGATCCCTTGATCTTGCAAGTACCGCAATCCTCGGCTTTCTGCTGTTTTTCCTCGGTATACCCAAGCTCCTGAGCAACCTCTTTGACATAAGCCCCGCTATCCTAGCCTTTGACTTGACATCTATATGCCTGCGTTCTCCAGGTATTACGATGACCCTGTGTTTAACCCCCTGCTTCTCTGCAGACAAGGCTGCTGCCTTGCAAAAGAGGTCGCTGCCGCAGATGCTTATGAAGTCAGGCCTAAGCCTTTTTATGGCATTACTGGCGGCCATGTATAAGCGCATAATATACCTAATGTCCTCATAAAAGAGATTCCTCACAAACCAGAACATAGAGACATTACTGAATGAGGCCAGCTCCTTGAGGCATTTGCCGCTGCTGAGGGGCGTGCTAGAAACAGTATGCAGCCACTCTGCGAGCTGATCAGACATACGGTCACCATCCTTTACATCAATGTAGCTGAGCAGCGAGGCTATGCCTGACGAGTCAGTTTCATCTGCAGTCTCATCTGAGCATAGCGTTAGGTCAGCAGCTGTAATGCCCACATTCTCTCTGCGATCAACAAGCAGCAGCGTTTTCATCGTGAGAATGGGAGTTCAGGGGTGTTTTTAAAGGTTATTGGAGCCTCTGCTTCATTCCACTGGTTGTTTGCCATTGACTGCCAGCTAAAGATAGTTATCTTGAAACCTCCCGCACTGCTCCAGCAGAAACCTGTGCCTTGCCTCAAATGCCTTTCTCACCTCTGGGAGCACAATCTTCTTATCCCAGTCCTTCATTGCCTTTTTGATATTATCCTCCATAAGTTCTTCAAACCATTTTTCATGATTCTCATACCACCAAAGATAAAAGAATGGACCTACAAGATGGGATGCCCCATCTGCTGATGAGATTATTTGCACTTCTATAGGTGCATGCTCAATGCCCTCTTTTTTATCGAGAATCTCAACATAGCGTATTGCCTTATCAACAAGCTCCCTTGGAAAACCGATCTCAAGCAGCTTCTTTCTGAGATCACCCAAACAACTCCTGCAGTTCCTCAAACCTTCTGACATGATCCTTTCCAAACCTTGAGAGCTGCTGCTTTATAAGCTGTATCGGCTTCTCCTTTGTCAGGAACTCAGGGGTTTTGGAGAAGAACTTGTCAGCAAAGCAGATGATCTTCTCCTCAGTTGATACTGGCACCATGTCCCTCTTTGGCAGGGGGAGTTTTCTAGCATTGATCTCCTCCTTTGTCAGACCAGTGCCAATATGCCTCTCGCAGACAAGGGCATGCCTTGGCAGGCCCTCCTTTCTCAAGAGCTGACCCCCGAGATAGCCGTGGCAGACATAGGGCTTGTCACCATTACAGCCTATATCAGGTGCATGGGTCTTACATATTCCAATATCGTGAAGCATAGCTGCCTCTTCTATAAATTTCAAATCAGGATTGAGATTCCTAAAACGCCTTGCAACCTCAAGGGCTTTCTTAGTTACGCTTCTGCTGTGCTCGATAAGGAAGCTGTAGGATTCAGAGCCTGGATTGTAGTATCTGCGGATTATTCTTAGGGGGTTCATGGCAAAGCGCTTATTCTGTAGGTATTATAAAACTTGTTATAGAAGCAGCACTCTCCACATCAAGACCAGTGGAAAGTGCTGCTTCTATCCCGACGAGAACGACATCAGAGGATTTTGACAACCGAGCAGAGCGAGGTTAGTCAAAAATCTCTAAAGCACCTTCAGCAACACCATGCCAGCCGTGCTATGCACCAGGCTGAACATCCTTGTCTGCCCTATCTCATCAAGCTTCTTATTTGCCTCATCCACACCAAAGCTAGTGGTGCAGCTTCCGTCAAATATTGTGTACTCATAACCCTTGCCTTTGAGTACGCTGTAGATCTGCTCCCCGGTGTAGTTCATAAACTGCTTCTTAAACTCAAGCATCTGCGGGTCCCACTGGGCTGTGCTTACCATGTCCATGCCTATGACCTTATGGTCATCCTTACAGAGCGATGTGACCCTACTGTTCTTAGGCAGGTTCACAAGCCACATATAGCCCTGTATCTCCTCAACAGACGTGAAGTAGTGCGTGGGCCAGGGCACTGTGTTAATCCTGTACTTGGGGTATCCTGAGCTGTAGGCAAGGGCAACCACCAGGATTAGGGCCACAACAAGGGCAGCATTCTCCTTCGTAACCACCCTGCTTGTAAGAATCATGTACATGCCCTGGGCTGCAACTATTGCAACAGCAATCGCCAGGAATGACCACCCCCTGTGGGGGTTGAATGCAATTGGCAGCCTGTCCCCATTCACATTTGCAGCATTGGCCAGCAGCCAGAGCAGGGATATCACAAGCCATGGGCTTTTAAACAGGGTTTTATACCTCAGGAATATGAGTACCACAGATACGACTGTAAGGAAGAAGAGTATTGGCCCTAAGCCTGTTGGGTTGTCAATCTTATTAACTATGGGAGCCTGGACAAAATCAGCAAGGCTGTAGTAGACCTCGGTTCCTGTCTTGTAGAACTTCTCTGAGCTGCCATCAGCAAATGAGGAACCATAGGGCTTAACTCCCCCCTCCCAGCCGTACTTTGCGACCATTGGGCCCCAGTAGGCCAAGGCAAGCAGCGAGCCGATAAGGCCTGCAACGAGAAGCCATTTCTGTAAGTCTCTATTCATAATTGCTCTTCCGAGAAAGTAGATCGGCATAAACACGAAGGCAAACAGCCCTGCAGTAGACCACTGGGTTATCAGAATAGCCCCAATAGGAAAGGCTGCTGCAAATGCCCAGGCCTTATCCTCGCTAAGCCTCTCTATGGCGTATAGTGCTGGGAAGAAGAGCATCTGGGCAAGGACCTCTGAGAAGATGAAATGGCTCTTATAGCAGGGAATGATGGTCAGGATGAATGTTGCGATAAGCGCCTTCTCCTTGTTCCTCGTAAACCTCCTGACAAAGAAGTAGAAGAAAACAAGGCTTAGGGATATAAGCAGAGAGTTGAAAAACTTCAGGGTCCAGTTTATTGACTGCGTAGTCTGATGAAGCACGCCCATAATTATGTTATAGCCCATTGGATAGGGCTCCATGTAGTGGGCAGCGTAGATGTCAGCTGGCTTTGAGAATGTCCTGTACATGGCAATGTGCTTGGCAGTTGTTGCGTACTCCCAGGGGTCGCCATTCTCAAGCCAGGGGGCTGCAAACGATCCATTGAGGTACATAAAGAAGGTGAAGGCAAACATCAGGGCTACAAGGGCGATGTAGAGGCTTGGCTTTGTAAGCCTGATCCTAGGTGATATTCTTAGGTTCTTCAGAAAGCCCGCCTTCTTTTTCTTGTCCTTTCCTTCAGGTTCGCTGCCTCTCACAAAGTCATAGGCAGGCACAGCGAGTGACAGGAAGAATATTATCCGCCAGTCAATTGCTATGTGAAGCAGGTTAAGGAGCACGCCAAGTATGGGCAGCACCCCCAGGCCAAGGCCAATGCGCATAATATTCCTCTCAAAGAAGTCCTTTGAAGGCTTGGCAAACCTAGTAACTGCATACCCTAGACCCCAGCTATAGACAAAGAACAGCACAACAGTTACCAGCTTATCGTACATGCCTTAATCCCCCAGCCTGAGCAGATGGAGCTGATTAATAAAGGTTGTTGTGGAAAACCTTGAATGCATTCGGCTTCGCCTTTAGAGGCTCGCCTCAGCATTCAAGGTTTTCTGATCTTAATCTTTTTAAGTCAAGAGAGATGAAAAAACGCCAACTATTTAAAAATATGGCTCAACTCAACATCAGGAGGCTATGAAAATGAAAACAATAAGGCTTTCATTCCACTACCTGGAGTTTGAGGACAAGGCAGATTTGCTGAGGGTTAACCTTTTCAGGTATTTCTACATTGACCTCTCGAAAAGGCTATTTAAAAGCATTGGCAGCTTTAAGGCAGGGGGGCATTCAATTGCCTTCACCACTGACCTTGACAAGGGAAGCCTGGAGGGGCAGTTCAACTCAGTCATTGCAGGCAGTATAAGCGGGTTAAGGAACTCGCTTAACAATCGCCGCGCAGTCTATGTTCACAGAAACTCTGGCATCCCTCTGATCGGTTCTGTTAGCTTCAGCATCATAGATAGAAATACCAGCCTGATCGAGATCAAGCCAGTAACAGGGTGCAACCTCAACTGCATCTACTGCAGTGTTGGCGAGGGTGCTAACAGCGAGCTTACTGACTTTGTTGTTGAGCCAGAGTACATTATTGAGTGCTTTAAGAGGCTTGTTGAGTTTAAGAGGCAGGACAATAGCAAGCTAATGATAGAGGCTCATATTGGTTGTCAGGGTGAACCCTTACTATATTCTGCCTTGCCAGAGCTTGTTGCAGGGATTAAGGGTGCAGGTTGTACACATCTTGCTTCTGATAGGGTGGGGGGCAAGGGGATTGGAAGGAGGGCTGATAATAATAGTGATAGTGGGATTAATATAAACAAACGCAATAAGAATGAGAATAATATCACAGTATCAATTGACACAAACGGCACCCTTCTTACAGAGGCGTCAGTTGACAAGCTCGTCCAGGCAGGCATGGATCGCTTTAACATTTCGATAAATGCACTTGAACCAGGGCTGGCAAGAGAGATTGCAGGATGCTGTTATAATCTTGACCATGTAAAAGAGATTGCTAAATACATTGCAAAAAAGGCAGAGCTGCTTATAGCACCTGTGCTGATACCAAGTATCAATGAATGTGAGATAATAAAGATAGTTGAATTCGCAAAATCACTCTCAAAATATACAAAAGACAAAAAGCCACCGGTAGTAGGGATACAGAACTTTCTAGAATACAGAACAGGGCGCAACCCTGTAAGGCAGTGGGGCTGGAATAGGTTCTACAGGTTTATAGCAGAGCTGGAAGAGCAGACAGGCGTTAAGCTCAGAATGTCAGAGTCTGACTTTTCAATAACAAAGACAAGACCGCTGCCAAAGCCGTTCAGAAAGGGCAGCACAATCACAGCAAGAGTCGTCTGCCCTGGGAGGCATAAGGGCGAGACAATCTGTGCTGCTAGCGACAGGGTTATCACAGTGAGAAGGGCAGGGTCTGCAAAACAAGGTCAGGAAATCAAAGTAAAAATCACAGGGGATAAACATAATGTGTTCTATGGAGAAAACCTTGAACATGCTCGCTTTGCTCGCATTTCAAGGTTTTCTTAAGTTGTAACTGTGACCATAGGTTATGATTAAGAGGTCAAAGTAAAGCATATCTCCAGTGGCATATTCTGCTGAAGAAGAGAAAGGGCTACTGCTTTATTGCAAGCGATATGGTGAGGGATATTAAGAGGATAGGTTATAGAAGAATTACTCCTCAAACTTAACCTTGTTCACCAGATCCTTGAACTCATCCCACTTCTCTGCAGGAATCCTTGTGCCCTGCTTTGTAAAGCCAGTATACCTCTCTGTTGTCACAAACTCCCTTATTGTAACACCTGGCTTGCCTCCAAAATCATCAACCCTTATCACAACATCGGTTGTATCGCTCTTCTTAATTCTTCCAATGTCTTTTTCCATTGAGAATCACCCCTTGGCTTCAAACACTAAGGCTACACAGGGAGTAGCATCTACTATTATAAGTATGTTTTGACAAAGCCAGACCCGTCTCTAGCTCACTCCTTGCCATTACCATTATTCCTGCAGCGCTTGCACATATCCTGCTTAACAATGCGGTGAGCACCGCAAGCAATGCACTTACCTACCTTTGCCATTCTTGATGCCTCCTTATCAACCCTTAGGTTTATTGTCACTCAAAAGTGGTTATTTTATACTTAGAGTCACTGAAGAATGCTTATATTTAAATGTTTCGGTTTTTTACTACTAAATAGTGGTTTAAATGCTGCCAAGAGGCAGAAAAGCAGGTTACAACTTATTAAACATAGAAGACCCAAAGTACCTTATGCTGATTAATGTCGCGCTTAAGAAAACAATCTCCCCGACTACATAAAGCCTGTTAGGATTTATCTCCTCTGCTTCATAAAACATTAAATAGTTGCTTCTGTTGAGTGGTTCAGCAAGCAAGAAGATGATTGACGAAAATGAGATTTCGAGAAGGCAATTTCTGAAAATTGCTGGGACAGGCATTTTGGCTATTCTGACCCTTGGGTTGAGCGATCTTCTGGGAGGGTGTGAAAAAGGGGGTCAACTCCCTCTAGTGATTAAAGAAGCCCGTTTAGGTTATTATAGAGGTGACTGCCTTACTGACGACACCAGCCCATTCGCATCAGAGGAGATACTCAAACAGAATATTTCTGATGTCTTGTCTTACGATGATATTACCATGATTTACAGCAACGACTGCGTTGAGGTATGTGGCAGTGCTATAAATGGGGCTGGCAATGTTGATTATAGTGTTGAAGCAATAAAGGCTGTATTCAAGGGCCCAGGAGAACTTGAAGAGATAATTGAGGCGTACAAAAGTAACAGCTTATGGCGCATAATAAGCCTGCTTGGACTTGACGCTAAAATATATCATCCTAAACCAATGAGTAAAAATCTCATTACAACCCGTGCTGATGACCCTTTTGTATATAGACAGAGGTTCAATTTTAATCCTTTGGATATAGAGAAGAACGAAGTCTACATCGTGTTCCTTCAGGCTAAAGACAGCAGAGGCAGCATAGTATACCCACCAAATCCTTATGTATGGCTGCTTCGAGTTTCCCCAGAAGAAAGGCCAGCATAATTATACGCATAATTATACGATTACTTTTTAGGTACCTTTACGCCTTCACAGGCACCCTCCTTCCGTACCCCTCACTCACCTCCCTCTGCTCCCTCACAAGCGTGCAGACCATATCAAAGTCAATCCTTCCTGCAAGCCTTGCTACCCCTGCCTGCCTCTCTTCATAGCCTGCCCTGTAGACTGCTTCCGGAATCTCAAATGACTTTGCCATTGCCATTACCTTTGAGCATACGAGGTGTACATCCCTGCCTGAGAGGTTATGATTCCTGCTTATCTTGCCCAGCACCTCGAGATCCTGGTTAGTAAGGCTTGCATAGCCAATTGAGAGGGCCTCTCTTAGCTCGATCCTCAGCAGCCTTGTGTAGTCCTCATTAGTCTCAGGGCCATTAACAAAGAACCTGAACTCTGACAATCTGCTTAGGAGTGCGGGGTCGAGCAGTCCAGGGTAGTTGCTGGCAGCAATCATAACCCAGTTGCCCAGGCGCTTAGAGTTAACTCCACTCAAGAACCTCATCAGCTCAAGGCCCAGACCCATCTCAGTAGGATGGTTTGCAAGGGAAGTTCTGGGCATAAAGGTCAGGTCAATATCATCAAGCGTGATAAGCCCTGTTGTTTCAGGGCATGTTGCCTTCTCGAGGCCTTCCCGCATCAGCCTCTCTGACTCGCCAAAGTACTTGTTTTTAACCTCGCAGCCAATATCAGCATGGACAAATGGCCTCTCATACCTATGCGCGAGAAAGGCTGCATAGCAGGCTGCTGCACGCATAATCTTTGTCTTGCCACAGCCTGGCCTGCCAGTAAGGAAGAATATGTTTGCAAACTCGCCAGCAGGGTTCGGCATTCCATCAGCAGGGTTGAACAGCATCGTTAGGTCAATTGCATGCTTAAGGGCATTGATAGCCTCATCTGCCCCAATGACATCATCAAAGCTCTCAGTTATAACTGGCTGCTCCTCTGCCTTGAAACTAAACCAGTTAAAGGTCATGCTGTTAAGCCTGACGCTAAGCCTTAGGTCAGGAGCAGCATAGTCATCCTTTCTGCTTACTGCATAGTTGTAGAGCTGGTTAGCAAAGAATGCAGTCATGTTGTTGAGGTCCTTCACAGACCTAAGGCTGCCGGATTTTATCATGCCAGTGATGCCGGCACAGTACTGGACAATAATCTGCTCTGCGTTCTTAGCCGGGTCTTCACTTATCATAAACTCAAGGCTCTCCTCACAGCCATCAGGCTCTTGGCTAAGAAGCCTGAGGCACTCCACTGTGCTTCCATAGAGCGAGAGCAGATCACAGAGCCTCTCTATGCTTCCATTATGGCCATTACCCTTACAATAGCTGCTGAGGCTCTTAGTAAGCGCTAAGTAGCCTGCAAACAACTGCTCTGCAGCCTCGCATGCATCAAGGGCCTGCCTGCTAAGGCGATGCCTGTAGTGATCGAGCAGCCTTACGTTACGGTAGAAGCCTCCTCCCTCTAAGCTGTCTGAGACAGAGCGCAATGACTCCTCAAGAATAGCAGGCTCAACAGTGACAAGAGTCATCTGAATCACCTATTCTGTAATGCCTCTTTGCCTGCCAGGTAGTCACGCTTGTTACGAATATCCTGCGTTGCCCTGATCTTCTCCGCGCTCTTGCTTATGCCCTCCTTCATCTTATCAGAATAGAGCCTAACACTGCTATTGTCAACATCCAGGCTGTCAAGCGAGACAACTGAGAACCTGCTCATGGCATTGGAGAGCCTGGCCATTGTATCCTCAACAGAGCTCTGCAGGCTCTTAAGCTCCTTTACCTTCCCTGAAAGAGTAACACTTGCCTTGACTGCCCGCATTGCAAACCTTACGCCATTCATGGCGCTCTGCACAGAGCCGACAACACCCTCGGCACTATCAATAACTGTCTGTATGTACAGCAGGAATGCATTATAGGATTCCTGCGTGTCAATAAGCATTTTTATGTGCCTGCCATAGGAGCCGAGCATCATGCCTATGTGGTATATGTCCTCTTCTCTCTTGCGTATCTCCTCCCTGAGGATTGTCCGCTCCCCAGGGTCAGATATGTTTTTGCTGTCCTCATTCAGCTTGTCAAACTCTTCACTCACCTTTACAGAGAGGTCCTCCATCCTCTTTAGCTCTTCTGAGGTGTCATAGATGGTAAATGTTATCTCAGAGTTGTATCTGCTCAGATCAAGCCTTGCTGTATGTGCATCCTTCAGGATATCTACAACAGAGCCGTGGGTTGTCTCCATGCGCGCAAGCTGGGTCTCTAAAGTCTTCAGAATAGTCTTCTTATTATCAAGGCCAAAGAGCTTGCCAGTCTGTTTTAAGAGCCGTTTAATCAGGCCCTGGTTTTGTTCATCAATAGAGCCGATCTCATCCCTGTAGCTCTCAAGCAAGGGCCCCTGGTTGCCTAACAGGTTAGTGTAGTCATCAATGACCTGGTCAGCCTCTCCAGCATTTCTGAAGGCATGGCCAAGCTGGGCATCCAGAACACCCTTACTCTCCTTAAACGCCTTAAAAAAATCTGATTTCGGCTCATAGCTCTCGCTAGTTTCATCTCCCGTCATGATCCAACCCCCCTTAGTTAAGCGTGAATGCTGAGCTTGGTTTCAATGCTGTTAGCAGGCCTCTCAAGGAGGTAACTGTCAAGGCTTAGGCTGCGGTTGACTTCCTGCAGCTCCTGCTTATCCAGCTCCTGCTTATCCTTTTGTTTCTCCTTCTCAAGCTCCCTTTCATACTCTATGCGGCCATAACACCTGCCAGCAGCAAAGGGTATGTATAAGACTCCCAGCCAGAGTAAAATCCTAGGTATTGACCTTATCAGCCCCATAATGCATCCCATCCCTTATTGCCAAAGTCTAGTTCTCGTCCTCACTCCTGTATTCCCTGACCTTCTCGATCGTGTGCCTGTATAGGCCCTTGATATCATCCCAGAGCGAGGTTGCGTCCTCAACAGCCTGGTCATAAGCAGCCTCTACCTTCTGCTCATCTGAAAGACTATCCCACAGGTATTTGTGATCACCAACAACCAGTCCCTTGGTGCCTGCATACATCCGCAGGTTCTGCTCTGGAGTCTCAATATACCCCACAACCCCCTTATCAGTAAACAGAATCCTCTTTTTCACATCAAACGGATCATAATAGCCCTCTGCAACCCTATTATGCCCTGGATGAAGAAGTTTGGAGATGCGCTCATTAATATCGCAGCGATCACCAGCAGATGCAATTGACACTGCTGCAATAAAAAGCAAGAGCAACCTTGCAATGCCTTTTCCAGTTCCCAATAGCAACACCCTTCGATAGAGTTATGTCTAGTTGAATGCAGTCATTCCACCCGCTTGTTCAATAAACACGCGGGTTCCATTCGGCCACGAGAAATCCAAAGGATTTCTGGGCTTGCCTTACGGCAGGTACGGATACCTTGGTCTTCTGGACCTGCCTTACGGCAGGTACGGATACCTTGGTC
>PEYS01000116.1 GCA_002763335.1 Candidatus Woesearchaeota archaeon CG08_land_8_20_14_0_20_47_9
CCGTGTCAAAGCGAGGGGCGTAAAGCCCCGACTTTTAAGTCGGGGATAGCCCCGAGCAGGCGAATTTTTTTTTACAATGAATCTCCCACCCTGCGGCGGTTATTGCAAGAATTGTGGCATGTACAAGAAGGGCTGTGAAGGCTGTGTTGAGGAGAAGGGGGTTAAGTTTTGGGAGTGATGCTTGCAGGTTACAGGCACAAAGGGCTTTCTAAAGAGTGGCTACAATTTAAACATACCCCTTCTGTCAAAACACCTGCAACCCCTTTATCATCCCTCTCAACTGTTTGTGCAGGCTGCTATTACCTATTACCAGTGACCTTGAATCTTCACAGTACTCCCTGCCTTCAAAATCAGTGACAAGCCCTCCTGCCTCGCGAATAAGCAGCGAGCCTGCAGCATAATCCCAGAAGTGGGGCTCAACTGTTAAATAGCAGTCAAAGGCGCCTCTTGCAAGCATGCTGCAGCTTACAGCAGAGCTGCCATTGCTCCTTATGTTTATTACCCTTTCTCCTATGCATCTCATAATCTCAAGCTCTTTCTCCCTCCTATGCTTTACTGAGCTCAGGGTCATGGAGAGGATGGCCTCTGAAAGCCTCGTCTTCTTTGAAACATGCATCTTCAGGTTATTCATAAATGCTCCTCTTTCCTGCTCTGCATGATATAACTCGTCTGCTTCAGGAATGAATATCACTCCTGTTGTTATTAAACCTTCCTCAACAAGGGCTATTGAGACTGCAAAATCCTTTATTCTGTTTCCAAAATTGATTGATCCATCTAGTGGGTCCACAACCCAGAACGAACCTGCCTTGCTCTTATGTTGTGATTCCTCTGTGATCATAGGCAGCCCTGATTTGCTAAGCTCTTTCCTAATAAGCCTGTCTGCTTGGACATCAACGTCTAACAGAATGTCATGTTTGTTTTTATGCTTAACCACATAATACCTCCCAAAGTGCTTCTTAAGCATTAAGCCTGCTTTCTTAGCTGTACTGATTGCAAGCTTTGTCTCCTTACGCATCTGCATTGCTCACCTCTGTTGCTCACGCCTCAACATGATTCAAGCCAAATATATCATTTAATAGCTTAATCGCGCCCTCTGTCTTTTTCGGAAACACAGCGAGGCTAACCTTTATGTGGAAGCAGTCCCCGCTGTCAGTTATCCAAGCCTTGCCTTCTTTAAGAAGCTTTGCCTTGTCAAGGCGCATAAAGAATTTAAGATCCTCATCAAGCCTGTTATCAGCCTGCCTTAGGAGCAGCTCTTTCTGCTGGCTTGTAAGCATTGATGACAGTTTTTCAAGAAAGGGGTTTATCTGCCTGTCCTTCTCCAGCTCAAGCTCAAAGACATGAATTGGAGTATCATTAAAGCCCTTGGCAGTACGCTTCTCAAGCCTTATCTCCTCTTCTTTAATATTCTCAGGTAGAAACGAGCGCAGGCAAGACTCAACCCCTTCAGGGTTATCTGCCTCCTCAGCAAAGACAGATACCCAGACCTTGTTTGCAAGCTTCTTCTTGGTCATGATTTGAACACTGCTATATCCTCATACACAGGCCCTTCCTTTGTAAGGGTGCTCTTTTTAAGTTTAAACCCATCAGCCTTAAACGAGCAGTCAACAGCAAGCTTCTTTGCAGTGTCAATGAGTAGTTGCCTGTCAGTTAAAAACTTTACCCTTCCTAGGGTGATGTGCATGACAGGGTCTTTTTCCCTTGGGAAAATGCCTTCAAGGGAGTTGTCAATCCTTTTCTGCAGTTCGAGCAAGCCAGAAGAAGTGATGCCTACCCAGACAACATTGATGCGCTTATTGCTCGGAAAGAAGCCGATGCCATTAATCCTAATCTCAAATGGCTCGAATTTAACAGATGCGAGGGCTGCCTTTATATCATCAATGCGAGTCTCGTCAACATCACCGAGGAATTTGAGGGTTATGTGGAATCCTGGAGTTCTACGAACACCAGGAAAACAGCTTAAAATGGTTTTTTGAACTGAAAGAAGCTGTTCATATGCTGCTTCAGGGATGTCGATTGCGATGAAGCTGCGGATTGGCATGGTGGTTGGTAAATGAGTGATTTGCAAAATTGCAACTCAAGGGCCATATCAGAGGAGATCGGACTCACAAATTTTGATACACTGGGTCATGGTTTCTTAGGAGTAAATTTTGGTTCCTTACCACAATAGTCCTCAAGAAAACATTTCGCTGCCCAGTAGTGGACAGCGCTCTCTTGACGCTTAGAGTATTCAGCTCCAAATCTCTCTCTCTCTTCTTGAACTAGGCGTTGTATTATTAACTTGTCGCCCTGTTCAATAGGTACGCCCTCATCCTCTAATGTTTCCTCAACATTTTTCATCCTTTTCCAGCTCATATTAGCACCGTTTGTTTCAACCTAGATGTATGGTGCGAATTTTATAAATGTTTTGATGCTGTTAGAGAGTAGAGTCTCCAAGTTCACAGTTACAGGAGAAATCCGGCCATGACACAGGCGAAAGCGTGCTCTCCCCACCCAGGGCCTGCTGACATGCGTCCTGGCCCACCCTCTTCAAGATTAGCATCTAAACCCAAAACGGAATAACTAACAACCTCTTCCTTGACAATCCAAAGTCCATTTGTGACCAAAAGGCTTATAAAGATCAAAGTACAATAAGTAAAAAAAGTAAGAAATATTTGGTAAATCTTATTATGATAGCTGATATCTATGGTTAAAAAAGGAAAATGCATGAAAGATACAGTTGAAAACTTTGAATAACCTCACCTTCGCCTAAGGCTTTTCGGTATTCAAAGTTTTCCACGTCAGAACTGCAGTCAAAAGTCTCAACATTTAAATATCTGCATTCATATAGCAGCAGCATGTCTTCGCATTTCATCACAAAAACAGGTGAAATAACAGACATACCCAGCTTAATAAAAGCCATTAAATCAATGGACGATGCTGAGTTCCACGGCTATGTAAACGAGAATAAGAATGACTTCTACAACTGGATTCTTGATTCATTAAAGCAGGAGAGGCTTGCGAGGCGAATAAGGAATCTGAAGCTGAAGCAGACCCTGTTAAAGGAGCTTGAGGCATGGTTTGAGGGCTCGCTTGAAAGGCATAGAAAGCCCAATGAGATTAGGATCAAGCAGCGTTTTTATACTGACTCTGTCGAGCTATACATTGACCTGGAGAGGTGCTTTGACTGCGAGCTCTGCCAGCTTGTATGCGAGAAGGAGGCAGCGCAGCATGAGGGCAGTTTAGCGGTTGACAAGGAGAAGTGCTGCCTATGCGGATTATGCGTCCCCTTCTGTCCGTCAGGAGCAATAAGGCTACTTGTAAATGGCGAGGAGAAGAACCTGCTCTTAGAGGCTAAAAGCATGCCAAGGCTTCCAGAGTTAGAGGATGTCAATGGCGTAATGGCAAAAAAACTCTTCATAGGAGATATCTCAATAAAGGCAGGTAAATGCCCTAAAGATTGTGAGGCCTGCATTGCAGCATGCCCGACAGGGGCCATGAAGAGGATTGACAACATTGTAACCTGCGACAAGGACAGCTGCATACTATGCGGGGCATGCAGGAAGGCATGCAAGGACAACCTGATAAGCATAAGGAGACAGATAATTCTTAAGGCAGACAGGGAAGGTAGAGAAAGATTATCTTTCCGCCAGTCTCTGACTGACGGGAAAAATAATCTGGAAAAAATGCGAGGAGACCGAAGCTTTAGCGAGCGAGCATGCCCCTGGTCTGCTAGCAGTGTCTCCGAGCATTTTGACAAAAGCAAGGCAGTTGAGGACAGAGGCGAGCTGAGTTGGTCAAATGCATTCAACCGCGTTATCAGAACCCTTACAAGGGAAGAACAGGCTGCTCTGGAGATTGATGGTATTGCTGCTGAGAGGTCAGGCTGCATAGTAGAGAGGCTGATTTCAACTCAGTGCAAGGTTAAGGGCAGGGGTAAGTAAGGATAATGGCTTATTTTTGATTATTGAGGGCTTTGACTAACCTCGCTTTGAGCCCCCTTAGAGTGAGCAAACATGGTAGTCTTGGGCATTGTGTTAGCGAGCTTTTGACTTGTAATATTGGGCAAAACCATATAAAAATTTCGCTTAATAGATGTTAGTTTCAATTGCTCGGGCGCCTTCGGTTCGCTTCATTT
>PEYS01000160.1 GCA_002763335.1 Candidatus Woesearchaeota archaeon CG08_land_8_20_14_0_20_47_9
TTTTACCTTACCCCACCCAATTTGCACCGGCCAGCCAGCCCCCACCCCAACTGCATTGCAAGGCAAGAACAAGAGGCAAGATGGGCGAGCAGGGTAAACCAAGCATAAGTATCCAAAGTAGCAGTCCCGACACCAGAAAACCTTGAATACCGAGGCGAGCCTCTAAAGGCGAAGCTGAGTGTATTCAAGGTTTTCCTAAGAAAGTTTCTCATTTATCGTCTTGAGATTGTAGAGAGTAATTCTTTGAAATACTTGACCTAGTTTATTGTCACCTCTTTTTTTGGCTCCCTTGGTTGAGAATACATATTCTTCAAGCATTCCTAAAGGAATATCCAAAACAGGAATATATAAATCCCATTATAATCTATGTTGCTTTTCTTGAACTCGTTAGCAACCTCTTGAGGCTTCAAAGGACTGCCTTTATAGAACTCAACCAGTTTGCCATAATGCAGGTCTGCGAACAGGGCTATTCTTGTGTTCATCATGCCTTGATACTCTCCTTGCAAACCTCTGAAAGTGCTCGCCGTATATCGCAAGCTCCACTGCAACTGGAAAGGCCTTTATCTTGGTGAAGAATGTCCTTATCAGGAGCCGCCAGTAGAGGAACCTTGATCTTGATAAGATGCCTATCTCCCAGAGGCTCATCAGAAAGGCATTAAAAGCAGGCCATGAAAGCCTGGCTCTTACTGTCGGTTTATAATGCCTGATGAATGTGTGAATCCTCTTGTAGTAGTTCCTTGGGGAGTAAATCCTGGAGATGATCTGCTTGTACCCTGCTATAAGCTTCTCCTTATTCATCTTTGGAATAAAGTTAAGGCTTCCGTCTGTGTTCTCCCCGGTTGTCTCTCCAAGGAGCCTACCCTCTGATTTTAGGCGCCTCCAGAGCCTTGTTCTGGGAAGGACATTAAGCAAGCCAACCATTGCGGTTACAACACCAACCTTCTGTATGAACCTTATCTGGGTTTCAAATATGCTCTCTGTATCGCTGTCAAAGCCCACAATAAAGCCAGCCATGACCTGCATGCCGTGCCTGTGTATAATCCTTACAGTTTCAGCAAGATCCCGCTTAGTATTCTGCAGTTTTCCGCACTCTGTGAGGCTCTCAGTGCACGGGGTCTCAATGCCAAGGAATACCTTGTGAAAGTTCGCCTCGCTCATCATACCCATTAGCTCATGATCATCTGCAAGATTAACACTTGCCTCAGTAAGCAGGCTGAATGGGTATCGGTGCCTTTTCTGCCATTCTATAAGTGCAGGGAGCATCCCTTTTACATTCGCCTTGTTGCCAATGAAGTTGTCATCAACAACAAAGACAGAGCCGCGCCAGCCTGCATTGTAGAGTGCTTGAAACTCAGCAATCATCTGCTCAGGTGCCTTTACCCTAGGGATGTGGCCATTCATAATGACAATATCGCAGAAGTCGCAGTCAAATGGACAGCCACGTGAATACTGTACAGGCATCGTAACATAGTCCTTAAAGTTTATCAGGCTCCACATTGGTAAGGGTGTTTTTGTGATGTCCGGCCTTACCCAGGATGCGTAAACATGTTTAGGGCAGCCATTCTTCAAATCCTCCAGAAACATTGGGAGCGTGACCTCTGCCTCATTCAGCACAAAGTGATCAACGCCCTCAAATCTCTCGATCATTGTGGTGAAGGCAGGGCCACCTGCAACCACTGTCCTGCCATGCTCCTTACACCTCATGACAACCTCTCTGGCACTGGGCTTCTGCACAATCATAGCGCTTATAAATACCATGTCAGCCCATGCAATATGCTCATCCCTAAGTTCAGAAACATTGAGATCAACAAGCCTTTTGTTCCACTCTTGAGGGAGCATCGAGGCAACAGTCAGCAAGCCTAGCGGCGGGTAGGTTGCCTTCTTGCGCACAAACCTAAGCACCTGCTTGAAGCTCCAGAATGTTTCTGGATACGCGGGATAGACTAGGAGGATGTTCATATATAACGCCTCTCTTTGGTTTGACCAGAGCCACTTCCAGCATATTATATAAATGTTTGCTCAATGACAAGGAGCAGAGCCAGCTCTCGAAAGGTTTATTAATGGTGGTTGTGTGGGGAAGGGGTATGGATGAAGAAGCTTTGGTGAGCAGCCCTGACAGCAGTCTTGATACAGAGGCTGGAAAAGAAGAGCTAAGAAGATTTTATGAAAACCAGGTTTCGGATTTCAGAGAGAGTGTTAAAGCGTTAATAAAATCAAATAAGTATATGTTCCTGCTTCTCAAAAGATTCCACCACCTAACCAAGGTTAACAGGGTAAACAACAGAGTTGATGTGCTAACAAGAATGTTTGAAAACGCGTTTAGCCAGGCAAATAATCAGTCTTTTAGATTTGAAGGTAGCAAGGAGAGGGCAAAGTACACTGGAGAAATGGAGGAGCAACGTTCTAAGATTAAATCATTCATAAAAAGATTCACTATGGAATTGAAAGAAATAAATGAAAATTTTGTTTTACCAAATGAAGAGACTATTAAACAAATGGAGATGGATTATAGGGCTGAGGATAAACAGTTAAAGATCAGCTTAAGAGAGGGTGTTAAGCTACTGAAAGATTGGCAGCAGTATGAAAGCTTTCTGGATACCTGTAATGATGAAATGTTAAGAAGGGTTATCCAAAACAAAGACAAACCTGAAGTGCTTAGTGATATGGAAAGGCTTATAAGAAGGATTCTTTATGAGGTTGAAAACCTTCAGAAGTGGATTGGAGTAACCAGCGTTGATATAAAGACTGTTTCTGGCAGACTGGAAGCAACATTCCAAATGATGATAAACCAACTAGAGCGTGTCAAGGGCTATATTGGTTTTGAAATTGGGGAACTTGGAAGATTGGATGAGTATCTGAATGAGTTTTCTCCTGACGGACAGAGATGGCCTGTAGAGGCAAGACCTACAGGAAGGAATAAAGATAATGAGATAAAGAACATGGGGTTCTTGACAGATCGCCTGAAAATACTAAGAAGAGTTTCTGATAACCTCAAGGAAATTACAGACAGAATTGAAGATGAGGATGTAAAGCTGGCTGAAGGAATAGTTGGTGCAGAGTGGAAAGAGGAACGTATTGCTCAGGAAATCGCCAACATTACAAAGAAAGCTAAAGCTATTAAAAGAAGCTTTACTAAAGAGGAAGAATCTAAAGCTCAGGGATTGTTAGGAACCACAGTCTTACTATTTAAAAGGATGCTTGAAGAAAACAGAAACAAAGCAAAAGGCCCTACATTCCACAAAATGATGATGGAGACTATAAGTCTTGTAGAGAGTAATCGTGAAGATATTACAACCCATGAAAAGCTTCAAGAAAAGTTGAAGCTCATCATCTTAAATTTTGAAAACCTGTACGACAAAAACACTGTTGATAGATTTCTAGAGAGCAAGGAGTATAAACAAGCACTAAAAGAGATAGATGATTTCATTGAAGAACAAAAGACGAAAGAGTTTATGGAATTCAGAAAGCAAATTACTCGAGAACTGATCCCTTTACTCAGAGAGAACATATCAAGTAAGAAAGGTCTTAAGGCAGCAATGGATGCTGTGGATAGGCTGATCACCTATGAGAACTGGCAGAAAGATATGCGAGGTAAAGCCTTAGACGAAGTCAGGAGAAGGATCATAAACTGGGTTCTGCCTAGAAAAACTGATGAGCAAATCAGAGATGAATTTGTTGCAAGTAAGTATGGTCTCACAGATTACCTTACAGATTGGGGGACTGCCTTCGCATTCAAGCTACAGATGGAGAAAATGATTGCTGCATTGCTTGAAGACAGGAAAGATAAAACGCGACAGTTCTCAATATTTTTCTTTGATATTGACAGTTTTAAAGATTTTAACACAAGATACGGCCATTTTCACGGTGATGACGTGCTCAGGTCCCTTGCTGCTGTGGTAGAAGCCACCATTCGACCAGATGACCTAAGGTTTAAGTACGGGGGCGAAGAGTTTATAATCGTCTTTCCTGCGACTGATAAAGAAGGTGCTCTCAAGGCAGCA
>PEYS01000177.1 GCA_002763335.1 Candidatus Woesearchaeota archaeon CG08_land_8_20_14_0_20_47_9
GAGGGGCGTAAAGCCCCGACTTTTAAGTCGGGGATAGCCCCGAGCAGCAGATTTTCGTTACAATAATCCCGATTGAGGTTAAATACACAGTCAGGGTCTCAAGAAATGATCTAAGAGGACTCATCAGCTTTATGACAAGATACAAGCTTAAGCAAGGAATTGTTGTAACAAAGAACGAGCTTGCTGCGTTGCATGTTAATGATAAGCGCATTATCTTTATCCCAGCATGGGCATTGTCGTGTATGATTTGAGTAATATGAAAGATGCCAGGCAACCCTGATCTTGATAGCTCACTTGACGATCTGGAGCCTGATAAGAATAGATGCTGTATGGCAGTTATGGCAGGCAGGGCATCTTTGATAGCTTCTATGACCTTAGGTTTTACGTCAACAAGCACTTGAAGGATTGGAAGGGGCAGGCTTAATAGGCACACCTGCTCTCCAAACCCTCAGGATGCATCCCCTGCCAAAAGCTGAAAGTATATACTGGAGAAGAGAAATGTTTATATATAAGTATGTCACTTAAATTAAGTAATAAAAAGATGCAGTAAATCTGCATGGAAAATAAATTGATGGAGGTTGAGTTGAATTGAGATCAAGTCTTGAAGAAACTGTTAATGCTTTTCACAGGTTAGCAAGATATGGGCTTCCTCTTGGAGGCGACGTAGAATTAGAAGAAGCTGAATATGATTATCTTGTAATCGATAACAATGGTCAGCCCAGAGTTCTTTGTATGTGGGGCAATAAAGCTAAAAAATGTTTAGGAAACGCTACAGATAAACAAAGAGAAGAGGGAGGGGGCGGAGATATATTCTGGGTTCCTGATCCTAATGGAAAAGGTGACTATAGGGATGGTCATGCCTATTTTGTTCGCGGTGATGGTACTGTTTATAATCCTGACCAAAGATACCCCGATTTAAGTGCTGAAGAAATAAAGCGCCGTGGATCTGGGAGGAAAAAATAAATAGTCTCTGATAAGCCTCAGCCAACTCTAAACAATGGGCCCTTTTTCATCATCCCTCATTCATCTCCCTCACCATGAGCTGAATGATTCCTTCTTATGAGGCCTGTGTTAAACTCAGATATGATTCCCTTTAGTAGATAAATTTCCTACTCCCACCTAGTGTTCCACTCCAACCCCCCCATCCGACCAAAACTATTATAAACATCACCCTCTTCCCATCATGTGTCCACTGCTACTTTAAAGTAGTACAGTGTATTTGATTGTGTAAGGAGTAGTATTGTGGATAATGACTAAAACATAATAAGGGGGAATGGACATGAAGAAGGCATTGTGTTTGGTTTTTGCCTTGCTCGTAATGGCAGGGGCTGTTATTGCTATCTGTCCTGAAAACCAGTGCTACGCTCCATGCGGAGAGGCGAGTATGAACGGACAGAGCAGTGTTTTGGACTGTGTAGAGGGATGTGAGTGTAACATGGGCATGCCATTTGATGAAGTGACTGGCGGTCACCACATTGTGGCTGAGGGAACATGCGTTGTTGATAATGAGATCCCAGAGTTCGGTATTGTGGGCATGGGCATTGCAGGCATTGGCGGAATTGCAGGCATTGCTGCCATTAGAAAGATTAGAAGGCACTAAAGGCTTATTTTTTTGACAACTTTGAATACACTAGCCTCGCTCATAGCTCGGCTCGGTATTCAAAGTTTTCTTCTAATGTCTGAACTGCTGTTTTTTGATGTTTATGTTTATAAAAAGCCAGAAAGCATTAAAAGCAGCACATTACATCAACAGCCCATGTCCCCAATAAGAGAAGTGCTCAGGCGATTCGGCTTGTTTAAAGAGCAGGGCTTCTCAAGAGTCATAATAACCCGTGAGGTAATCAACTCAATACTTGACCTAGGCAGGGACACCTACCCCAGGGAGGTCATGATGTTCCTCGGAGGCAGGGCTAACTCAGGTGTTCTGAGGATTGACAGGCTCCTATTCCAGCCATACGAGGCATCCCCAGAGTCAGCATACGCCAGGATAAATTTTCCACTCCTCACAAAGCCAATGGGGTCATTCCACAGCCATCCAAGGGGAATAAACAGGCCCTCAGATGCAGACCTCAGGCTCTTCTCTAAATACCCTGGGGTGCACCTGATCATTTCTTACCCATTCAGGATGCAGGATATTGCAGCTTATGATCATAATGGGGAGAGGCTTGGTTTTGAGGTGGCAGAGAAATGAGACGGCTTTATTTGCTTGCTCTTTGTTTTGATTAACATAAGGTTCCTCATAGCTTCCCCAGCCAGCCTGTATTGGGCAATTTGCTATTGGTATTTGGTCCCTGGTTTTTAGTCATGCTTGGCCTATGCCTGCTCAAGCTCCTTAAGGAACCTTCTGATGGTCTTATTAACATGCTCTGGCTGTGTGCGCAGAATCCTGCATGTCTCCCCAAGGGCGTCTCCTTTAAAGAATTCTGTTGATGTAAGTTTTTTGTCCACCTTACAGTGCTTCTTAACAGCCTGCTTCCACTTTGAGAAGAGCTCATCTGCCCTTGCAGGCACCTGTTCTGGCTTGCAGCCCAGGAGCCTGCCAGCCTCCCTGAGCATTGATTGCATCTCTGAGGCAGCCTCCTCTGCTGCCCTGCCAGCAACGAACTCGAGGCGCACAACCCCGTCCTGAATCTTCACTGTGCGCAGTATCCTTATCCTCCCAACCTGGCCTGTGAAGTCAAGGTGTGTGCCTCCGCATGCCTCAACATCGAAGCTAGGTATTTCAACAACCCTTATCTCAAGCCCAGGGACTGCACCGCCCTGGTAAAGCCTGAAGCCAAACCTCTTCTCTGCAATGTCGCGCCTCTCAACAAACTTGTTGATCACTATGTTCTTCTCGACAATCTCATTTGCAAGCCCCTCTATGCGCTTAACATCATCATCTGACAGCTGTTGGTAGTGGGTTATGTCGAGCCTCGCCTTGTCAACATCCTTGGCAGCGCCTGCCTGCCATATGTGATTGCCCAGGACAGCCCTAGCGCTCCCGTTTATTATATGCGCTGCTGTGTGGTGCTGCGAGAGCTGCAAGCGCCTGGCATCATCGAGCTTAAGCTCCACTGTGTCCCCAACCTTAAATGGGATATCCGCAGCCTTTTTGTTTATCCTGTGGAAGACATAGCCTGCATTCTTTATTGCAGCATCGACAAACTCCCTGTTTATATAACCCTGGTCAGAGTTCTGCCCGCCCCCTGTCGGGTAAAAGATCGTGCTCTCAAGTAGGACATAGGCCTTTCCGCAGTCATAGACGCCTAGAACGCGAGAGTGGTCTGTCTTCTTGTCCTCGTAATAGCTTATTATTGTCTTGGGCACGCCACTGCCCAGCCCTGCTACTACAGGGTCTGTCTCATCAGCCCTTATCTCCCCCCTCTTGTCAGCGCCCTTCTCGTGCAGTTCTCCAAGTCTTGCGTAGAAGTCATCAGGTATAGTGATCTTCTTGCCAATCCTTGCAGCCTCCTCTGCTACAAGCCCAGGTGTTATGCCATTTGAGTCGTAGAGCCTTACAAGCGAATCTGTTGTTACATTCCTGCTTATTAGGCGCGAGGTAATTTGCTTTGACCTGGCCCTTGTCTCGCGGTACTTCTGTTTCTCAACCTCAAGTACCCTGGCAACATCATCCAGGTTGTCTGATAGCTCTGGGAACTGCCCACTCAGATAGCCTGCATGCAGCCTGCATAGCTCTGCAAGATCAATATCCCAGTTGTAGCGGTCTATGAAGGCGAGGGCTCGGCGGAGTATAAGCCTCAGGTTATACCCTCCTGAGCTGTTTGACGGGAGGGCCCCATCAGAGAGTGCAAAGAGGAGCGATCGTGAGTGCTCTGCAACTGAGAATAAAGCAGATAGGGGCAGTATTCTCTCCCTCAGGCTGCCAGAATCCTCTCCGAGGCTTTCAGCAATTGCCTTCCAAGCCTTTTCAAGGTCCTTTGTCTCGTCAACATTCAGCTGTGCAGAGTAGGGTAGGAAGCGCTTCATAAGTGCCTGGTCAGGCTTAACACCTGTTGTTAAGTAAAGCCTCTTCATGACTGTGGGGAATGTGGACTCGTAACTCGT
>PEYS01000044.1 GCA_002763335.1 Candidatus Woesearchaeota archaeon CG08_land_8_20_14_0_20_47_9
TCGCCCTTGCCTGCATCTCGCTTATCTCAGGGTATACTATGCCGAGCCTGCATCCCCTGAATCCAAGCATTGGGTTAAACTCATGCAGATCCTCAACCCTAGCAAGCAGGCATTCCTTTTCTTTTAAATCCTTGTCACCCCTCTTTGCCTTAAGCAATGCCACCTCTACCATCAGCTCCTCCCGCTTTGGCAGGAACTCATGCAGCGGAGGATCAAGCAATCTTATTGTTACAGGGAGCCCTTGCATCTCCTTGAAGAGGCCTATGAAGTCTGCCTTCTGCATTGGCAGGAGCTTGTCAAGGGCGGTACGCCTAGCAGCTTCAGTATCTGCCAGTATCATCTCCCTTACAATTGGCAGCCTGTCTTCCTCGAAGAACATGTGCTCTGTCCTGCAGAGCCCAATGCCTTCAGCACCAAAGCGCTTTGCAGCCTTTGCATCCCTGGGTATGTCTGCGTTTGCCCTTACACCGAGACTTCTGATCCCATCTGCCCATGAGAGTATGGTCTGCAGATCCCCCTTCAGCTCTGGCTCAACAAGCCTTACCCCTCCCAGGATCACCTCGCCTGTGCTCCCGTTCAGGGTGATAAGCTCGCCTTCCTTCACAACCCTCTCTCCTGCTGAGAAGTGGCCCTTAGCCTCATTAACCCTTATGTCCTCACAGCCAGCAATGCAGCACTTTCCCATGCCGCGAGCAACAACTGCTGCGTGAGATGTCATGCCGCCCCTGGCTGTTAATATGCCCTGCGCAGCAGCCATGCCGTGTATGTCCTCAGGGCTTGTCTCTGTCCTTACGAGGATAACCTTTTTACCTTCCTTTCCAAGCTCCTCAGCCTTATCTGATGTGAAGACTGCTTCACCTTCTGCCGCTCCCGGGCTTGCTGGCAGCCCCCTTGCAATCACATCGTATTTTGCACTTGGTTCTATTGTCTTGTGCAGGAGCTGGTCGAGCCTTTCAGGCTCGATGCGCATTACTGCTTCTTCCTTGCTTATAAGGCCCTCTGACACCATCTCTGTTGCGATCCTTACTGCTGCTGCCGCTGTCCTCTTGCCTGTCCTTGTCTGCAAGAGGCATAGCCTGCCCTTCTCTATTGTGAATTCAATGTCCTGCATATCCCTGTAGTGCTTCTCAAGCTTCTCATAAATCCTTGTTAGCTTTTCATAAACATCAGGCATTTCTTTTTTTAGGTCACCGATATGCTTTGGGGTTCTTATGCCTGCAACAACATCCTCGCCCTGGGCATTCATCAGGTATTCGCCATAAAACTCCTTCTCGCCTGTTGAGGGGTTTCTTGTAAAGCCAACCCCTGTGCCTGAATCAGCACCCATGTTGCCGAAGACCATTGTCTGCACATTGACTGCAGTGCCCAGGTTAGATGGGATATTATGAAGCCTCCTGTAGACTATTGCGCGTTCATTGTTCCAGGAGTTAAAGACAGCCTCAATCGCCATATAAAGCTGCTTCATAGGCTCTTCAGGAAAGAACTCGCCTGTTTCCTCCTTCACAATCTCTTTAAAGCTTGTTGCAACCTCTTCAAGGTCCTCTGCAGTGAGCTCTGTGTCAAGCCTTACCCTGCGTTTCTCCTTTACATCCTCCAGAACCTGCTCGAATCTGTTAGACGGGATACCTAGGACAACGTTGCCGAACATCTGTATGAAGCGCCTGTAGGCGTCATAGGCAAATCGCCTGTTACCTATCTGCTTTATGATGCCGTGTATAGATTCCTCATTAAGGCCGAGGTTAAGAACAGTGTCCATCATTCCAGGCATGGATATCTTTGCTCCTGAGCGCACAGATACAAGCAGCGGTTTTTCGCTGCTCCCAAATTCCTTGCCAGCCTTTTCCTCAAGCCTCTTTAGGCTGGTCTCGACCTGGGCTGTCAGCCCCTTTGGGAATCTCTTTCCAAGCTCGTTGAAGGCATTGCATGCCTCTGTTGATATTGTGAAGCCTGATGGCACTGGGATGCCGATCCTTGTCATCTCATTCAAGCCAGCACCCTTGCCCCCAAGCAGTGCCTTATCTGACCTCTCTGACTCGCCAAAGAAGAAAACATACTGTTTATCGCTCATTGTAAATGACCTCCTTGTTTTACTGTATTTTGCTGTCTTCTGAGCCTAAGCATTAAGGCTGAAGCCTAGACGCAAGAAGCTGGTTGTCAGGGTTTCGGTTCTGTATTTAAATTTTACTGGCGAGAAGGGAGATAAAAAAGCAAAGCTTTTTTAAAATTCTCACAAACCCCATCCCCATGGGGGATTTCAGTTTTGCACACATGGCAGACTGCCATCTGGGGGGATGGCGGGATCCGAAGCTGCGCGCCTTAGGCATAAAATCCTTTGAGAAGGCAGTTGACATCTGCTTAGCCAGGAATGTTGATTTTGTCCTTATTGCTGGAGACTTGTTTGACACATCTCTACCGAGCATTGACTGTCTAAAGGCTGCTGTTGCAAGGCTGAAGCAGCTTAGCAGGAGGGGCATTCCTGTCTACATTGTTGCTGGGAGCCATGACTTCTCTCCCAGTGGTAAGAGCATACTCTCTGTCATAGAAGAGGCTGGGCTTATCCTGGATGTCTCCTCAGGGAGTGTGGATGGTGACAAGCTTAGGCTTTCATTTGTGAATGACCCCGGCACAGGGGTCAAGGTAACAGGACTTCTTGGAAGGAGGGGTATGCTTGAGAAGTCCTACTATGATGCCCTTGACAGGCATGCCCTTGAGGCTGAGCCTGGCTTCAAGGTCTTTATGCTTCACACTGCAATATCAGAGTTTAAGCTTCAGGAGGAGCTTGAGGCATGCCCATTAAGTATCCTGCCCAAGGGTTTTAATTACTACGCTGCAGGCCATGTCCATTGCGTATTCTCCAGGCTTGAGCCTGGTTACGGCCATATTGCCTATCCTGGGCCAGTCTTCCCAAACAACTTTAAGGAGCTTGAGGAGCTAAAGCAAGGGGGCTTTTACATTGTCGATGTTAAGGACCGCCTTCTTAGACCAGAGTTTGTTCCCATAAGGCTGCGTCCAGTGCTTTCCCTGGACATTGAACTTGGGGCCCTGACATCATCAGAGGCTGAGGCCAGGATTAAGGGGGCGCTTAAGAAGCTTAGCCCTGAGAATGCAATAGTCACCCTCCGCCTTAAAGGCACGCTTGCAGGGGGCAGGGCATCTGACATAAACTTCAGGGATATGTTCAATGACCTTTATGCAAGGGGGGCCTTCTTTGTTATGAAGAACTCCTCAAAGCTGCATTCAGCAGAGTTCGAGGAGGTGAAGGTGCAGCACACCTCTGTTGAGGAGACAGAGCAGGCCCTAATAGCAGAGCACCTCGGCAAGATAAAGGTCGAAGGCCTTGACAAAGAAGCTGAGTCAGGACTGACCCGCGAGCTTATGAGGCTCCTAGATGCTGAGAAGCTTGAGGGTCAGAAGAATGCAGACTTCGAGGCGCGCATTGTGGATGATGCGAGCGAGGTTATCAATGACAGCTTACTAGATGACAAAGCTGATTGATAAGGCGTAGAGTGTAGCGAAGCCGAGTGCTCAAGCAGCTACACCGAAAACACCAAGATAGACTACAAGAGAGTGATTAAACAGTTCTACAAGTGGCTTAAGGGTGACTGCGAGCATTTTCCACCTGAGGTTAGCTGGATCAGGAGGAGAACTAACGGGTCTGACAGGAAGCCTACTGGGGACATACTCAGCCCTGCTGAGGCTGAAAGGCTTGTAGACTGCTGCGATAACATGCGGGATAAGGCATTCATAGCTTTCTTGTATGAGTCCGGGGCCAGGATCGGCGAGGTTCTCAGCATGCGGATTAACGACTTCATGGAATCTGACAGCCACTCCAAGGTAAGGCTGAACGGCAAGACTGGCGAGAGGGTTATAATGATAGTGACCTCTGCGCCACTCATAGCCCAGTACCTATCTACTCACCCGTTCAGGCGGGATGGCTCTTCATTCCTGTGGCTGAGCATAGGCACTTACAACCACAACAAGCCACTCAGCTACATTGGGGCTAAGAAGATCATAAACAAGGTGTTCAGGAAAACGGGCATAATCAAGCGTTGTAACCCGCATATGTTCAGACATAGCAGGGCAACAGAGCTGGCTTCTTACCTTACCGAGGTTCAGATGTGTCTTTACTTCGGCTGGGATGGCAAGATTAACGCCACTAAGCTGGCCGAGTACGTGGTAGGGGGCGAGAACCCTAACGCCAGTCCTTTCAGGAGGAAGGTTAATAAGGTGGTCAGGGTATGGGACCATGGTCCCATGAAAATTCAGGAGGCTGTTGAGGCAAGTCATAAAGCTGAGAAGGATGCGGAGGAGCATAATCCAGCCATAAATAAGATCAGGGAATGCAAGCATGAGGTGAAGGGCTTTGAGGACAAGGTGAAGAGCCTGCTAGATATAATGGGTGCGATGGATTCGGAGTTCCTGAACCAGCTTCCCAGCAACCTTAAAGCAGCCCTTGCAGATAACCTGAGCAGCCTGCTGGATGACATGAACAAGCTTGAGGCGGCAATGAAGGGCGTCATCAAAACATTGACAGGTGGCAAGTGGCATGCAAAAGCTGAGGCGCAGACAGTTGAGACAGAAATGTGAGAGTGCTGTGGGTATACTCTATAGAATGTAATTAGGTGTTAACTAGCTTTAGTACTATGCAGTGAATACTAAAAAAGGGAAACATTTATATATTAACTCATATTATCAAAATATTATTGAAATATTACTTCGAGGTGGTTTTAATGTCAGAGTTAAGTGAAGAAGAAAAAAAGTTCTTTGAAAAAATAGAGGCCAAGGAGATAAAGAAAATATCCTTGAACCTCAATAAGGAAACAATAAGTAAGATAGATGAACTTGCAAAGATTTTCAGAATAACGAGAACACTGGTCATGGAATCCATAATTTGCATTGGACTAAAACATTACTTAAAAATAATAGAGTCAGCTAATAAGAAGCTGAAAGCAAAGTGCCCTGACAATGAGAAACTAGACCTGATGCTTGGTAACATAAGAAAATTCAGAGACAAGTGGAGTATCAAATAAGAACCGAAAACTTTTCGGTCTAGAAGAAGAAAGGTTTATTAAGTGGTTATATCTATAACGTATTAATGCCAATAACATCAGAATCAAATAATTTTGTTGTTTTTGATGATCTAGCAAATAATAAGACTTTATATGAGAGAATATTTAACACGATACACTCGGCTAATGACCCTGATATTGATCAAGTAATTTCTTTATTAGAAGATCACAAAAGGAGCGTTAAATTCAGAGAACTATGCCTCGATGACCTTTTGACAGATCAATTTGATTCTTTGCTTCTGAATGTAACTGAGAGATGCAATTTGAGATGCGGCTATTGTGCTTTTTCAGGGATATACGAAGATGATAGGACCCACTCTGAAAAGCAACTTGACTTCAAGGTTGCTAAAAGCGCAATTGACTTCTTCATCCCCAGGGCAAAAGAACACGCATACGTGTCATTCTATGGCGGTGAACCCCTCGTAAACCAGGAACTTATCTCAGAAGCTGTAGAGTACATAAAACAAGCTTTCCCTGAGAAAGAAGTAAGATTTAGTATGACAACAAACTTTACTCTTGGAAAGAGGCATTTTGATTTCTTAGTTGACAATGATTTCATAATCATGATAAGTTTGGATGGCAATAAAGATATTCATGATAAATGGAGAAAAGACATAGAAGGTAACGGCACGTTTGACAGAATTTACAGTGCACTTGAGGAGCTTGCAGACAAACACCCGGAGTACTATTCAAGAAGAGTTGGATTCAGTGTTACTGTCACCGACCCTTCAAAAATTTTAGAGCTACACGCATTCTTTTCACAGCCAATATTTCGGAACAACCCTTTCAGCATCAGATTGGTTCAAGAGATGTTTCTTAAAGAAGACATATTTAACCTCGAAGAAAAGATCGCTGAAAGCACAGAGAAGATTAGACAATTAGCAAAGATATACGCAGATAATATTATTCATGGGAAAGAAAACAGCGGATTTTTGCGAGGATTATTTGATGCAATCATACATTCGATATTCAGCAGAAGCGCTTCTGAACTTCCGTCAGAATTGTATCCAAAAGGGATGTGCAGACCAGGAATCAGAAAGTTGTTTGTAGATACTGATGGAATTTACTTTATGTGTGAAAAGGTAGGTAGGAGATTAAAACTCGGCTCTGTGTTTGAAGGTTTTAATCCGCAGAAAGCAGTACATGCTTACAATAGATATGCAGCTATAAAAGCGCTTCTTTGTGAACCCTGTTGGGCAGTGAGGCTGTGCGACTCCTGTGCTGCTTCAGCTAAGTCCGTAGACGATATAAGTATCGAAGGACAACGACAGATGTGTGATAACCTGAAAGGAAAGATCATTCAAGGGCTTAGCATATATTCTTATCTATTAAGAAATGATAAAGAAAAACGGTACGCCGATTATTATTCTCAAATAAAAATGGAGGGATAAAAATGGAAACCTATGCGCCGCCAACATATGCGGAAGCAAAGAAAGCTTTATTAGAGGGGGTGCCACCAGGTGAGCTAGAGGAAACCATTAGAACCTCAGCTACATTACTGGGAGAACGTAAAGAGCAAGCGAGCTACGTCGCTGGTGATTGCCCTTGCCCTTGCCCACCGATAATTACTGAGGGTGTTTATGTGGTTTTCTCACCAATATTTTAGACAAATCGATCTTTATTTTTTACTTTTTCTGTATTTTTTAATTCCTAGAAGGTAAATGCAAGCCTCTTCGGCTGGTTTTAAGCCTTCTGAGTGGGCTTTTCTGGGACTGTGCGGGGGCTGGACAGCCTTAATTTAAGGCTGTTTAAAGCAAGAAGCAAGCCCCTTTCAGCCTTTTTAAGCTCTGGAGTGGCTTTTTCTTGATGCCTTTCTGGTCTTTTAGGCTGGCTTCCTGGCATATCTTTAGTTCCATTAAACTAAATCTGAACAGTCCTGGCCACCCTTCTGATGCCCCTTGCTGGCCCTCATAGATCAATATATGTTTTGGTCTTACCCTAGAAAATGCTGTTTTTTTTGTAAAAAAAACTTGGGGTTGGGGCCTAGCGTGGAGCAAGAGCCAGATGTTATCGCCGAACCTTAAGCTAAACAGCCTCCGGAGGGAGTTGCACCCTCGACCTGCGGATTACAAGTCCGCCGCAATAGCTACTATGCTACGGAGGCAGATACAGCCGATACGCTGCGGGTTTAGTTCTGGGTGGAGGGCTTATTTAAAAAAGTTGTTTCTTATTCCAACCCAAACAGGTATTTCAGGTCTGCAATTGGTGTGTGGAGGTAGTTGGTTGATTCACTCAGCCACGACTGAATCTTCATAATCCTGCTGGCTTCGCAGCCGAGAATGATGTTCTTCTGCTTGATGATGTTTGAGAGGAATGACTCTGTGCTATGAGCCCTTGAGCATACCAGGGCGTTGCCAAGCTCTACAGGGCGATGACCATCGCTACCTGCTGTGAAGGGCTTCTTGATGCGCTTAGCAAACTCTATTGAGTCCAGGTTGTTGCAGTGCATGTTCTTTGAGTTAAGCACCTCTATGGCGTCAATCATGTCAAGCACTGAGCTGTCTGTCCTGCCGCAGACCATGTTGGGGTATAGGCCGTAGACCGGGTCAAATGGGTGGGCTGCTGAGACAATGCAGTTGTAGTCTGATGCAAAGCCAACAATGCGCTCTGCGCTTGCCTTTATCGGCAGCAGGGGGTTTGCCCTGTGCTAAGGCTTAACGTGGCGCTCATAGAACTCGGCAAGCTCGCCGTTTGAGTAGAAGTAGAAGAGAAAGTGAGGCCTGTTGTTGCAAGATATCTCCATTGCAGGGATAACTGTAACACCCTTCTTGTTCTTTGAGAGGCTGAGGTATGATGATATTGTGTTGTGCTCTGTCACTGCAAGCCCCGCCCCCATCTTGCGTGCACTGTCTATTATCTCCTTATACCTCCTATCCCTAGCTGCCCCTCTTAGGAAGAGTGCATTTGGGTGGAAGTGCATGTCTGCCATAGAATAGCTGTATTTATGCAGGACCTGGAGCTCTGACGCCCCTATCTTAGAGAACAGGACATTGCCAATAAGGTTGCGCTTCTTTGTTGTCAGGCTCTCTAGACCAAGGTTCATGGTGCAGGGAGGTTTTAACTTGTTTATAAAGGTTTTATTTTTGGGCCGAGCTCTCGTTCTCCAGCTTTTTCAGCACCCTGTCAAGTGCGAAGAATAGGTTTCTGTCAACAATATCTGCGTAGAAGCTCCTTCCCCCTAATGTAAGTGCTGAGTGAAACTCGTATTTCTCTGACTTCTCCCTCTCGTGAATCCTCTTCATCTTCACGCTCAGGCTGCTGAATTCCGTGTAGGCATCTGAGAATCTCCTGGCGTAGTTGCCCACAATCTTCTTAACAACCGCCATTGAGCCCCTGTCAATGTCGCTGAATCCTGTCAGTTCTATATTGCCACCAAGGGCAAGCATGTCTTTGTTCTGGCCTAGCCCTGCATCATGGTCTGTTGTTTCAGCCCCCTCTTCCATGATCTGAAATAGGCTGGCGTTGTATAAAAATCTTTTGGAAAAGCGTAACTTTACACTGGTCTGCAACCAGTGCAAAGTTACGCCTCGTCTGAATGAAGTTTTTTTATTTAAGATGGCCTTGCTGTTATCTTACAGGTTGAGGCTTTGAATGCAGTCATTCCACCGGTGTGCTTAAAGCAAGCACACCGATTCCATTCGGCCACGAGAAAACAAAGCGTTTGGGCTTGCCTACGGCAAGAGTCAAAAGCTTGCCTGCTGGGCAAGCTTTTGACTGCTAGTACACCTCGATGCTGAGCCTCTTCTCAAGCTCGTTCAGCCTTCTCTCAAGCATCTTTATCCTGAACTCGTTCCTCTTCTGGTTGTGGTTCAGATAGGTTACCCATCCATTGAGGTTCTGCTTTATTGCATCTATGTCTCCTCTTACCCTGTTAAAGGCCCTCTTTACTGATAAAAGCATCTTGCCACCTCCAATCGTATTTAGTCATTATGACGGAGATGACATCTGAGGGCTTTGAATACCCTGCGGTAGGGTATCCAAGGCCCTCAATTTTCGTTACCTTTATAAATAGTGAGGGTATTGATGGTAATATGCCATCAAAAAAGAGGGGTGGTGACATCATAACCTGTATTAAGGATTTCTTTAAAGAGTTTGCAGTGGCATCAATAAGGAACACACTGCAGGATGGTCTTAGGGAGACGCTTCTTAAGCTTAAGGGTTTTATCTACTCGGTTGAGAAGAGGATGATAAAGGATTTCTACCTTGCTGTTATATCAATCAGCGGAGTAATATTCATACTCATTGCAAGCGCCATGCTGCTTGAGCACTACCTGAGACTTGTGAAGGGCTTCGGCTTTATGATTGTCGGCGTGGCTGTTCTACTTGTCGCTGGCTTAATAAGGTATTTTGCAAGGGATAATTCTAGTTGTAATGGCTAAAAAAAAGAAAGGGGTGATTGACTGATGGCTAAAAAGAGAGCAACCAGAAAGAAGA
Organism: Candidatus Woesearchaeota archaeon CG08_land_8_20_14_0_20_47_9; assembly: GCA_002763335.1. GTDB lineage: Archaea > Nanobdellota > Nanobdellia > Woesearchaeales > CG1-02-47-18 > CG1-02-47-18. Next base: position 9,504 of record PEYS01000044.1, read on the forward strand.
GCAGAGCTAAGAAGGCTGTGAAGACGAGGCTTGCCGCACTTAAGAAGAGGCTTGAAAAAGAGAGGCTTAAGAGAGAGGCAAGAAAGCAGATGGATGTAGCCAAGAAGCAATTTAAAGAGGGTGAGAAGGCAATAAAGAATTGCATCAATAAAAGCCCTGAGAAGGCTGTTATGATTGCCGCAGGTCTTGGAGCATTACTGGGTGCTGTTGTAACCTCGCTGGCAAGAAGGAAGAAATAGAAGCGTAACTTTGCACCGGTCTGCAACCAGTGCAAAGTTACGCCTCGTCTGAGCGCAGTGTTAGGTGCTTGACTCTGGGTGGTAATGCTGGTTGTCAACTACTTAATGCAGCTACACGCTGGCAAGGGCAAAGACGAAGATTAGAGCAATCACAGCCATAATAGAGGACAGCTCTATTACCCCAAACTCAAAATTAGCCCTCTTCAGCCTCTTTTTACCCCTCATACCAAAAACCTCGCAGTTACATACCAGTATACCTATGTGTAAATTAGTATTTAAATATTTCTCTTGTCTGAAGCAACTATTATGGTATGTGCTTGCACCAGGGTTGCGCTCTCTACCCCCACACCCCAGCAATCCTGGCCCCGCACTCACCACAGCACCCGTCCTTAAGCCCAACCACTCGAATACCATACCCAATCCGTTCTACAAGCAAGGCTTTACACTCAGGACAGTATGTGTTTCCTCCTCCGGCAGAGTAGACATTCCCCACATAAACATACTTTATTCCCTCGTCGAGAGCGATCCTCCTTGCCTCCTCAAGCATAGAAGCTGGCGTAGCGTTGATGTCAGTCATCTTGTAACATGGGTAGAATGCAGTGAAGTGTAAGGGCACCTCTATGCCAAGAGCCTTGGTTATCCACCTGCACATATCCCTGATCTTATCCTTGTCACTGTTCCTGCCAGGTATGATGAGGTTTGTTACCTCTAGCCAGACACCTGCAGCCTTTATTATCTTCAGTGAATCCAGGACTGGCTCTAGCCTGCCTGAGCAGACCGTCTTGTAGAAGCTGTCATCAAATGCCTTTAAATCAATGTTTGCAGCGTCAATAAGCCTGCAGAGCTTATTTAATGGCTCCGGGTTTATAAATCCGTTTGATACGATCACGTTCTTAAGCCCCTTCTTCCTTGCAAGGCCTGCTATGTCTGTCATGTACTCATAAAACACTGTTGGCTCATTATAGGTGTAGGAGACGCTCTTACAGCCCCTATCTAAAGCCAGCCTGACAATCTCATCAGGTGCTATCATCGGGCTGTCCTGCCTAGGCCTTGCCCTTGATATATCCCAGTTCTGACAATGCAAGCAAGCTAGGTTACAGCCAACTGTGCCTATTGAGAATGCCTTGCTTCCAGGCAGGAAGTGGTATAAGGGCTTTTTCTCTATTGGATCTGCATTCACTGCCACTGGTCTGCCATACACCAGGCTTTTCAGAACCCCGTCAACATTCTTCCTTACACCGCAGAAGCCGGTCTTGCCTCCAGAAATGGTACATAAATGTGGGCATAGGTTGCATACAATCCCCTCCCCTTTTTTATCATAGTAGAGTGCGTCATGCATTTCAATTACTTCTTCTTTCTAAGGCGCTTGAGCTTATTCATGCGCTTGCGCTGCCACTTCCAGCGCATCTGCCCCTTCTTCTTCCACCGCCTTGAGCTCCTCTTCATAAGCCTCCTCCTTCACACAATTGGAACAGCCTCCTTTTTAAATATCTTGCGGTGGACTAACCAACTGTGAGAGGTGAACTCTGAGATTTAAATATTGAGATAGTTATTAACAGAAGAATCTATTCTATTCAGTACCATCCTTCCCAACCATCATGTCGCGGCATTGTTTATTAACTTTGAAATACGTAGAGTCGTAGAATCCCGCTAAAGATCCCCCATCTAACTCCTTCACTTTTATATCGAATTCAGGGTGACCGCAGGCTACAAAGATCAGTGTAAGGTTACGCTTCTATTATTGTCCCTGCAGGTCCTGGATTAATGACAGTAACCCTGCCCAGCCTGTCGTCTTTGTATGCGTTCTCGTGAAAGTGGCCGCAGATGTTGAGGATTACATTTATCTTGTTCTTCTTTAGAAAGCTGGTGATGCTCCTGTTGCCGTGGTGGCTTCCGCCAAGCTCATCAAGGTGTGTTCCGTAAGGGGGCGAGTGTGTCAGCAGTATGGTCCTTGTAAGCCTCCTCCTGCTTTCATCAATCTTTCCTATAAAGTCTCTCTGAATCCTTGAGAAGAAGATCCCCATCTCCTTATCATGCTCAGAAAAGCCTCCTCCGCCATAGCCTGTTATCATGGTGTTGCCAATGAAGACAGTCCTCTTGTGCACGAACTCTATGTTTTTCAGCTTCCTGCACCTATCTGCCATCTCCTCAGAGGTTTCATGGTTTCCATGTATCAGGAAGAGTGGCTTGCCAATGCTGTCTAGTTTGCGCAGTATGAGGTCGAGCCTGTTGCTGAACTGCGTCAGGTCGCCTGAGCAGAGCATGATGTCAGCATCCACTGCTGAGGAGCATACCTCCTCTAATGCCCTCATGTTCCCGTGTATGTCCACGAATGCGATTATGCGCAAGCAGGTCACCCCTTCTTCTCAGCGTTGTAGTCTTCAAGTACGAGGGTATCAAGCTCTGCAATGCCCTTAGCAACATAGATTCTCCCGCTGCCAAGCTCTGTGATGCGCTCTGCAAGCTTCCTGCCCTCCTCGTTGAGTCCTATGCCTACAACAGAGATTGTTACACCTGCGTCACGGGCTGCTGAAACAGCCTTTAGGGTTGAGTGCTCTGGCTTGTCCCCTGCAGTGGGCATTGCATCTGTAATTATGAGGAGGTGTTTTGTGTAGCCTCCCCTCGGAAAGATGCTTATTGCACGCCTGACAGTCTTGGCAATATCAGTCTCCCTTGATGCCCTTATCCTTACAATCTCCCTGAGAATGCTGTAGAAGTCATCAGTGGGTGCAAGCTCTGCCTTTATTCCTGGGCCGAAGACGAGGATGCCTACCTTATCCCTTCGCTGAATGGCTGTGTAGGCAAGTGCTACGCCTGCTTTCTTGCATTGGGCTAGCTTCTCCCCGGTCATGCTCCCTGATGCGTCCAGGGCGTATACAACTGAGCAGTCTCCCTTTGCAGCCCGCTTTATGCCTACCAGGTCAGGCCTCTCAATACCCTTATGCCCTCTTCTGACTGCGAGGTTGATGGAGCGCTTTATATCAATATCCCTGTAGCGCTGCTTCCTGAACTGCTCTGAGCCATTCCTTATCCCGTATGCGCGCCTCTCCTTGTTTACCCACTCGCCAAAGCCATCTGGCGCAATCTTCTCAAGCTCCTGGAAGCAGAGGGCAACTGAAGCCATGTCAACACCCCTCTCAGTTGCCTCACCCCCCTTTTTTATCAGGCCCTCTGAGGCCAGGCGCAATGTGTTCCTCTTGATGTTCTTGTAGAGCTCCCTCCTGAATTCTGGTATGCTGATGTTCCTGCCTATATACTCAGGGTCATAGTCTGAGAGGAGCCTTATGATCGTCTCACCTACAAGCCTCCTTGTAACTGCATAGTTCTTCGTCATGCCCTCAAAGAGCAGATCTGGGTTGAATGACATGGCGTTGTAGTTGAAGGAGTCTGCAATCACCTTGCCGTCATCTATGAGGCTGCGATCGTTTTCATAAACAGTGTGCATAAGGCCCTTGTTCTTTGAGAGCTTGCCTTGAATTTCATACGCCTCAGACAGCTTCCTGACTGTCACGTTATCTTTTTTTTTAAAATCCCCTTCTTTCTCAGGTTCAGAACTACGGCTTCCCTTTCTTGTTTCCAGATAGGATTTAAGCTGCGCCTCAACAAGGTCTTTTGCATCCATCATATACCTGAATGATGGCTTTAGCCTTATCCTGTGGCATACAACAGATGTTACTGCCTCCTTGATATCATCGAGCGAGACAATATGCCTGCCCTCGAGAAGGGCATTGGCCTGGGAGCGCTCATAGATGCCTATGCTCACCCTCACGCTTGGGTGCTTCTCAAGCCTCTCATTCTGCCTGAGGAGCCTGACAAAGCCGACGATCAGGGCAAGCAGGTCAGCTGGCATGTCTGCAAGCCTCTTGCCATACCGCTCTACTATCTCGATCTCTGCGAAGTCATTCTCAGGATAGCCCATGTAGACTATGTCAAAGCGGTCGAAGAATACGTCAGAGAGCCTCTCTGTGCTGCTGTCAGCAAGGTTCATTGTTCCTATGAATGTGAAATCTGCATTGAAGTCAAGGTCATAAGAGCCGATAGTAACCTTTCTCTCCTCGAGGACCTGGAGCATAGCATTTTGCAGCTTCTCAGGGCATCTGTTCAGCTCGTCAAAGAATAGCACCCCATTGTTTGCCTTGAATATCTTGCCTGGGGTGAATGCCTCTGGTGAGAGGGGGCCGCATCTTAAAGCCCTGAGAGGGTCAATATCACCCAACATGTCTTCAGCTGTAAGGTCAGGGCTCCCCTGGATGCGTACAAAGCGCATGCTTCCGGGTATGGTGACCTGCTTAACCCTCTTGTTGCTAGCAGCTGCGCGCATGCACTCAGGGCATAGGGGCTCTTCAGCCCTGCAGTGGTAGGGACAGCTGTTTACAGTGATTGGCTTCAGGAGCTTTGCAACCCCTTTTGCCAGGGTTGTCTTGCCAATGCCTGGAGGGCCTACTATGACTATGTTGCGCCCAGCTATGAGTGCTGAACTGAGCTGCTTTTTTGCCTCGCCCTGGCCAACTATGTCTGGGAAGCAATCCTCTCGGGAGAGAAGCCTTATAATCAGGTTTTGATCAGTGTCAGTCATTCCAGGCTATGGGCAGAATCTTTATTTATAAAGCTTTTTAAGCTTTTTCAGAGATCAGAGGTGAGATAGGAAAGGCGAGGCTTCTCCTATATTAGGAAACTTGTAACGAAAATCTGCTGCTCGGGGCTATCCCCGACTTAAAAGTCGGGGCTTTACGCCCCTCGCTTCGAAACGCAGATT
>PEYS01000212.1:0-268 GCA_002763335.1 Candidatus Woesearchaeota archaeon CG08_land_8_20_14_0_20_47_9
TGTTCTATAATTATTGTCACCCTATCTGCGTATGGCTTTGTCTCGTTGTTTATGCCGTACCACTGATAGAGGCTTGTAAAGTCGCTGCTCTGCGATAACCCTAGCTGATAGAGCATTGCATCCCCATCGTCATCCCTGCTCGCATTCCATACCAATATTGGCTTTGGATTATCAATCTCAGAGGCATTTAGAGGGCTGTAAAGCATGGGCTTTGATGGCGGGTTGTTAAGCACTGGGGCAGTGTAGTTATCCATTGTTATTGTAAAGC
>PEYS01000212.1:486-3799 GCA_002763335.1 Candidatus Woesearchaeota archaeon CG08_land_8_20_14_0_20_47_9
GGCAGCCCGCTGATGTCAAAGCTTGCAGTCAGGTTAGCCTTAAGCTGATGGTCAACGTAAAGCCTCATTGTGTCTGTGCTTGTGTTCCAGCTTGCAGCAATGTGATGCCACTCGTCTGCCTTCCAGGAAGAGATATTGTACATTAACTCATGGTCATTATCGATCGAGTCTCTTACTACGAAGCTTAGCATCCCATAGCTTGTGTAGCCCTTTGCAATGATGATCCTGTTTGCAGTCTCGCTCTGGGCGCAGTCAAAGAGCCAGTTTACACTTGCATCATCACCACTCCATCTCGGCTTGATGTATAGGTCAATCACCCCCGCATTCTGGTTTATGTTGCCTGAGGTTGCATAGGTCAGGCTGTCAGACTCGTTTATAAGTAAGCCCTTGCCAAAGACTCCATCTGAATATGAGATTCCTGATGAGCCTGCTGCTGTTTCCCCTGCCTCGCCATTGGTGTTCTCATTGAATCTCAAGGATAGTAGTGAGTCACTTGCAAAGGCGTCCATTCCATTCCAGGAGCTCCAATCCTCATAACTCTCGTTTAGAGCCAGGTCATAAACCATTATCTCGTCAATTGATGATCCAGATGACCTGAAGGATATGCTTCCAGAGTCTAGTTCAGAAGGGGCAACAGTCAGCATCCAGTCAGGCTCATTAAGGCTCCAGAATTTTAACTTTAAACTTGAACTGTTTGCAAGGAGCTTGACATGGTATGTTGCATTTGTGAACTCATAGTTGAGTGTTGCCAGCTGCGTATAGCTGCCCGCGATAAGCTTGCCTATGCTTGCAACTCCAGAGCTCCTGTTTAGGATGGCAACATAATAGTTGCTCGTATTCCTATAGCGTGCAATGATTGAGGCGCTGCTGTTTATAATTACCTTGCCCTCAACGCTAAAGTCATCCCATGAGCGGTTTGCGAGGTATGCTTGCCCTATGCTAGCGAGTTTCTTGTTGTCAGCTATTAGGCTTCCTGATGTGCTAACCCATGAAGTTGGAATGCTCCCGTTTCCATAACTGTTGAAGCCATCTGAGTACAATAGCTTGTCTGTTGTTCCTGTTCTAATCTGTAGCCTCACGCTTGTGTTCTCAGGCGTTGTTGCATTGTAGCTCAGGTTTCCAAGGCTTGGGTTGTCACCATAATCATAGACTGGCGAGTACCACCAGCCTTGGCTTGAGTAGCTTGCCACCACTGCTAGCGTAACTGCACTTGATGTGGCTGTTGTGCTGATATTCTTGCCTCCTCTGAAGTCTGTTATGACAAATCTTCTTGAGGCTGCATGCAGCATTGACCCGTTCTGCAGCCCATCTGTCAGGGTGGCAATGCAGCTTATCCTGTCGCCCGTAGTGAAGTTGCTGCTGTTCAGGCGGTAGCTGTTTGCATAGACCTCAACCTCTGCTAAGCTGCCAAGGGCAGAGTCCGAGTTCGGATTTCTAAAGTAAAATCTAACATACCTTGCCTCAACCTGTGCAAATGCCAATCCATGCCATAGGTTGCCATTGTTGCATGTTGCAAGCTCAGCGTTTGCACCTGTTATGTTTATGTAGGTTGAGCCATCACTGCTGTACTGCACATCATGGTCATCTGCATTAGAGCCTGTAAATAGATACCTTACCCCGCTGATGTTCTTTATGCTCCCAAGGTCTAGCCCCCACCATGCAGTTGCAGGTGTTGATGCTGCTGTTGCCCAGTAGCTTGCAGTGCTTCCATCATAGGCATCTGCTGCTGCATGGCTTACATCAGAGCTTGATGCAGATGCAGTGCCTGAGAGCTTTGCAAAAGCTAGCTCATGATCATTCACAAGCCAGCGGTAGATTATGCCGATGTTGTTGTTATTGTCATCAGCAGTTGTGCTGTTCAGGCATGATAATGTCGAGTTCTTGTAAACCCTTAATCCATCAGGTGAGTCTGATAAAATATAGGCATAGCCTGCCTCTGGCAGCTTGTTCACAGCAAGACTTCCATCATAGTGGGATGCAAATGCTGATTCTGTAAGCACATTCATTCTATAGTATAATGTTGCTCCAAAGCTAGAGTTAGTTGCAAAGAATGCCTTCCATACGCCTTCAGTCAGGCTTCCAGACTCTAGAGTAAGGTTTGTATCAAGAACCTTGTTTGTCCTTGCAGCATCAGTATAGCCCTCAAGCCAAACCCTGCTGGCAGACTCATTAGAGGTTATGTTAAAGTAGATGCTTGCATTGCCATTCATCAGTACAGGGTTGCTACTGCTGACTGCCCTGCAATAGCCATCGGTTGTGTTCAGCAAGCTCAAGTTAGATGCTGTGAACTCCTGCTTTGCTTCAAAGAGGGTTGGGGCGTGGGATTGGGGCTGGAGGGAGGAGTAGTAGAGTTTTCTTACCTGTGCATCAGTTAGTGATCCGTTAAAGGTACGGATGTCAGAAATAACTGCGTCAGAATAACTATATCCCCACCCCATTGAAATATAGGAGTTGATGAGACTTATTTCTAGTAAGTCTCGAATATTTGTTGAGTCCTTTCTTACTCCATCGAGATATATTGTAGCATTTGATTCATTATCATAAGTAAATGCAATATGATGCCATTGTCCTTCCCAGTCTGAGTTAATTGCAAAATATGCAGAGGGTCTTGTTCCTGCAGGCAGGAGTTCTCCAGTTAAGTATTTGGTTGTACCACTTCCACCTATATGCATTCTGAAAATGTCAGAAGCACTAACAGCGGACCGGAAAAAGGTATACGTTGCTTCTGAACTTGCAGCAACTCTGAAATCAACCTTAGGTTTGATCCAGAAACTGACTGAGAAATTCAGAACTCCGAAGTTATTATACGTGGGATAGCTGACTGAGCCTGCACTCCTTGTTGAATTGGAATTATGATTAGTTCCTTTCCAAGTATAACCCGCACCCAATGAACCATCGCAGTATGATGTGGATTTAGGTAGGTCTGTTCTCTCCACCTGCACCCCCTCAATCACCACGCTCTTGCCAGGCATCACTAGAACTCCATAGCTTGCGTTCTTTGCTGTTGCATTTAGCCCTACACCAAGCCTCCACCAGCCCCCTCCTTCATCTTCATAGCTTGTTGCGAGGGTTGTGCCGTTGTAGTAGAGCTTTGCAACTGTTGCACTCACTTGGCCACCCTGGCTTCCAGAGGTGTTGTCAAATATGTATGCTGAGAGGTAGTATGTTTGTGCGCTTAGATAGCGGTTTGTGTAGTATGGGAGTGCAATGCTTGAGCTTGCTGCATTTGCTACTGCTGATGTGTTGCCGAAGAGGTATTCTTCCTTTGTGCTTGTGAGTGGTGTAAGGGATGTTTCATCTTTAACTGCATAAG
>PEYS01000092.1 GCA_002763335.1 Candidatus Woesearchaeota archaeon CG08_land_8_20_14_0_20_47_9
TGAGTAACCCATGTATAATCTTCTGCCTCGTCAGGATTTATGCTTAAATCCTTGTCTGTTTTAACATGGAAGAAGATTATCACCCTAGATGTTTCTTTCTGCTTACGTATATGATACTGGTGGTCCTGGCCATAGCCTAGGAAGCGTGGGTTCTCAAACTCAACACCAACCTCTTCCTTAAGCTCTCTGATCAGGGCTTGCTCTAATGTTTCATCCCATTCCACACGCCCGCCAGGGACGCGCCAAACCTTAAAGCGTGGACAGAAGACTAACAAGAATCTACCATCTTTCTCGATGAATGCGCTGCAGATCTGCACTCCGATGCAAGCTAATGCAATAACCGCTAGCAGGTACCAGTTCATAAGAGCAGGTAGGATTATGTTTCTTCTGCTTGTGCCTGGTCTAGTCTGAAGAGGAGCTCGACTTCTTTCATTTTTCACGTATAATAAAGCTTGCCCACTTCCCTTTGCTCCCTGTCCTTTCGAGACCCAGGCTTGTTAACCCTTGGCCTTCTGCTCTGCTCATCCCGCCTCAGGGTTATGCCGAGCTTTTCAAGGAAGAGGTTCATGCCCTCCTCCATTGGCATAGGCCCTTTTACGATTCCGTGGACAGCAGGCTCGCCTTCAAAGACAATAAGCTGCTCTGAGATGTTGTCTATAAAGAGTAGGTCGTGATCTACAATAAGCATGCTTACGCCTCGCCTCTCAGCAATGTCCTTTATTATTCGTGCAACCGCAAGGCGCTGCTCAACATCAAGGTAAGCACTTGGCTCGTCAAGGAGGAAGAGCTTGACATCAGAGGATAAGCAGTGAGCTATCGCAACCCTCTGAAGCTCTCCGCCTGATAGCTCTGAGAGCCTCTTGTTAAGCAGGGGCTCTATCTGCAGGGGCTTTATGAGGCTTGTGCTGTGCTTAGTTACAGCATCTTTTAGCACCGCTGCAACTAGCTCATCGCCAGCCTTTAGGTATTGGGGCTTATAAGCTACCTTGACCTTCTCACTAACCTCACCCTTATCAGGCTTAATCTCGCCTGCAAGCACCCTTACAAAGCTCGTCTTTCCTATTCCGTTCTCTCCGAGTATTCCTGCGACGTGGTCTTTTGAGAGCCCGCCCTCTTCAGCATCAAGCGAGAAGTTGCCAAGTTCCTTTTCCAATCCCTTCCAGCTCACAATTTCAACACCCTTCCTGAGCTTATGCGCGGGGGGCTTTGCCTCGAATTTGATCTCATTATCCCTGAAGCGCATGTTCTCTTCCCTTAGATAGCCTGACAGGTAGACGTTTATGCCTACCCTGGTTGCCTTTGGCATGCTCACAACGCCGAAGCATGCCTCCCTGCCATACATGATATGCACCAGGTCTGTTATGTAATCCAGGATTATCAGGTCATGCTCTACAACAAGGGCTGCTGTCTCAGGGTCTGCAAGCTCTCTTATGAAGCGGCTTACCCTGATGCGCTGCTTTATATCAAGGAATGAGGTTGGCTCGTCAAATATGTAGAGGTTTGCCTTCTTCAGCACTGTTGCTGCTATCGCAACCCTCTGGAGCTCTCCGCCTGATATGTTCTTTATGTCATTGTCCATGACCTTGTCTATCCCAAGCCTTGCAGCAATCTCGCTCAGCATGCCCTTCTCGTCAGTCTTTGCAAGGAGATCCCTCACACTGCCGTTGTATGTCCTTGTAATGCCCTCCACGTTCTGAGGTTTATAAGCTATCCTTACCCTGCCTGACTTAACCCTCTCAAAGAATATCTGAGCCTCGCTACCCTTGAAGAAGCTGATAAGCCTGTCTATGCCTGTCTTTCCCTCTTCAGCCTGCCCAGCAAAGTTCGGCTCCAGGAGGCCTGCTATTATCTTGAGGGCAGTTGACTTGCCAATCCCGTTCTTGCCAACTATGCCTACAGACTTGCCAAATATGGGGATTGGTAGCGAGTATAGTGCGAATCCATTATCCCCAAAGCGGTGTATGGGCTTGCCAGCCTCTTCTGGCAGGTTTATGATGTGTATTGCGTTGAATGGGCACTTCTTGGTGCATATCGGGCAGCCCCTGCATAGCTCCTCGTTTATAATTGGTCTACCATCTACTGCTACAATGCACTCCTCCCCCATCCTGTTGCGGGGGCAGAAGCGCATGCACACAAGCCCGCACTCGCTTGGGTTGCACTTCTCCTTCTCGATTATGGCTATTCGTGTCATAATGGCTCGTGGAATGGTTTAGTATAAAAAGATTGGTGAAAACCTTGAATACCGAGGCGAGCCGCAAGGCGAGGCCGAGTGCACTCAAGGTTTTCGAAACATATTTAAATACTCATCATCCCCAACCAACATTCTGATTAACATATAAAAAATTATTAGGAGGAATAAAGATGCCTGGTTTCAAGCTTGTGATTTCAGACCCGAAGAGCGGTAAGAGTTATCAGCGTGAGGCTGACGAGAAGGCCACTAAAGCCCTTATAGGCAGGAAGATCGGCGATGCTGTGAAGGGCGAGCATATCGGCCTTGCCGGCTACGAATTTGAGGTTACTGGCGGCAGTGATTACTGCGGCTTCCCGATGAGGAGGGATGTTGCAGGGACTGAGAGGAAGAGGATACTCTCTGTAGGCCCCACAGTTGGCATAAGGTCAAGGGAGAGGGGCATAAAGCAGCGTAAGACTGTCTGCGGTAACACCATTCATGCAAGGATAGCTCAGGTTAACCTCAAGGTTGTAAAGGAAGGTAAGGAGAAGCTCGCTCAGGAGGCAGAGCCTAAGGAAAAGGAAAAGAAGCCTAAAGAGGGCAAGCCTGAGAAGCCTGAGAAGCCAAAGAAAGAAAAACCTTCTGAAGCTAAAAAGCAGGGTGAAGATGCCGAAGCAAAAAAAGAGCCTGAAAAGGCAGCAGGTAACAAAGAAGGAGAAACGCCTGAGAAGGCAGAGCCTGAAAAAGATAAGACAGAAGCAGACAAGGAGAAGCAAGAATCAAAGTAAGACTGTTAGAAAACTTATCATCTGCGACACATCCAAGTGCAATGGCTGCCGTATCTGCGAGTACATCTGCTCTGCTGAGAAAGAGGGCTCTCTTAATCCCAGGCATTCTCGTATCAGAACTACTAGAATAGAACCCTTTTTCAACATTGCAATATCTTGCAGGCTTTGCGAAGACCCTGCTTGCGTAAGGTCATGTCCGAAAGACGCGCTCTCTTCCAATGAGAAAAAGGGAATAATATCAATAGATAAGGAGCGCTGTGATGGCTGCGGAATATGCATTGATAAGTGCAAGCTCGGTGTGATAAGAAGCCTTATCAACGCCCAGGTTGTAGCGATATGCGACTTCTGCAAGGGCAAGCCTGCTTGCGTTGAATTCTGCCCAAAGCAGGCCCTGCAGTACATCAGCCTTGAGGAGCTTGAGAAGACAAAGGATACAATAAAGGTCGAGCTGCCACTACAGAAGAAGCTGCAGGATGTGGCTGAGTGTAGGGAAGCGGAGAAGCCTGTAATAAAGGAAAGCTGCAGTTGTGAGGTGAATGCATAAAAAAACCTGTTTCTAATGAGCCACGCCCTGTTTTTGAGAGACTACAATCCCTTGCTCAGAGAAGTATTTCTCAGACCCCTGATATAACAAGGTGTCATATAGTTTAATTAAAGCCTTTATCGCCTGATTTTCCTCATTTAGTTTAAAAAGCTTGGCTCTCCCTATCTGTCTCGTGGGCTTTATCATCTTTAGTTTTATTAGTTTGCCCCAAATTCTGTGCAATGTTGTCCATCCTATACCAGCATTCTCTGCTATATCTGATAATGAGTAATCCAACCCTCTCCCCTCAATTAAGAAATCCAGAACTCTTATAACTGGAGAATCCCCCAGGGCTTCTCTGAATATTGTGGTCTGGTGCATTGTATTAACTGGAGGTTATGACAAACATATAAACTTTTCTATTTTGGAATATTAATATACCTTAATAGTAGTTAAGTCCAATCGAGGTCGGCTCGCAGAAAGAGAAAGTTTATTAAATGTTTTAAAATAACTTATGATTATGGTTGCAATAAATGAATCTATGAAACAAAGAATAAAACAATTTATTGGAAAGAAAAATGTTTGTGTCATTGCAACATGCTCTGAAAATAAACCTAGAGCCTCAACAGTAAATTATATAGCTGATGGATTTACATTATATATCGTAACTTCAGGGAAAAGTACGAAGGTCAAAAATATTAAAGCAAATCCAAATGTAAGTATTGCCATTGATGATCAAGGTAAAACAAGACTTAGTTTACAAGCTGAAGTGGAGTGAACCCCTGTAAGTTTACAGTCAGTTAAGATACGGATATATTTAAAACCTCGTTTTCAAATTCAATCGGCGGCTTGT
>PEYS01000216.1:0-3312 GCA_002763335.1 Candidatus Woesearchaeota archaeon CG08_land_8_20_14_0_20_47_9
AGAGCTACCCAATGGTTGGCAGGAACTGGACAGTTGAATTTACAACTAATGGGATTGCAAATTTAACAATAGCTGCAATTGATGGCACAGAATTTGGAATTGACTTAGAGTTTATAGAGCTGAGATGTGGCAATGAGAGCATGCCTGTAAGCTTCGATGGCGGCAGCATCTCTCTTGAGAACTGGGATTGCGATGATGTTGGCTATGAAACAAGCCAGGTTCTGACTCCGGGGGAGCACCACCTGTTGTTCAAATTCGGAAGCCAGAATGCAACTGCAAACAACTATGCCTATTGGTTCAACATGACCTGGAAGTATGTGCGCAACATGACGATCTTTAACCGGGCTAATACAACGCTAGATGCAGACACAACAATACCGATAACATTGAACACGAAAAACCTCTATGACCAGGGCAAGATTAGGGCAGATGGGGCAGACATAAGGATTGCCTATGCAAGCTCTGAGATACCACGCTTTTTAGATGCGCAAGAGGACACAAACATCTCAACATCAAATGCTACGGTCATCTACTTCAAACTGCAAAACCCCATAGCAGCAAATGGCTCTGACTCAAATTACAGCCTCTATTATGGGCAGTCAAATGTCAGCGAGCCAGATTACTTTAACCAGACATTTGGCATTGGGAGCGCAAACCCAATGCTAGTTGCGCCTTTAAAAGGTGATCTTATAAACCTGCGCAATGGAAACAATGGGAGCATTTCAGGGCCTGTAAGGTTTGAGGGCGAGCGTAGTAGTTTAGAATTTGATGGCTATAATGACTATGTGTATGTGCCTTCTGTTAATTTGTCTGGGGCTAGTGGGTTTACAATCGAGGCTTGGTTTAAGGCATATCCAAAGTCAGGAACAGGCTTTATAATTGGCAGAGGTGATTATGCAGCAAACAGGAGCTATATCTATTATGCAGACAACCTTCTCTACTTCAGGGCTCGCAATGCAAGTAATGAGAATGTTGACATTAACTCAGGCATAGCAATTGCAGCAAGGAACTGGACTCATGTTGCAATAACATACAACAGCTCGCAGTTCAGGCTGTACATTAACGGCGAATTTAAAAGCGAAGCAAATGAGACTGACTTTAACTTAACAGCCCTGCCAGTTTATATTGGAAGTCAAGGTTCTGGCTCATTCTTCAGGGGCCTGATTGATGAGGTCAGGGTTTCAGATAGTGTGAGATACGGTTCAGGCAGCTTTGGCTCTGACTCTGGCTTTAACATTACGCATGCTCCATTCACAAGGGACAGCCACACCAGGCTGCTCTTGCACTTTGATGAGTATGGCAATGATACCCGCTTTGATGGCAGGGCAATGGATGACAGTGACTTTAGAAATGACGCATTCATATTTGGGGCTAACTATAAGTCTGAGTCTCCAATACCAAGCTCTGGATTTGCAAGCCATGCAGGAATATTTATTGAAGAGGGGACAACAAATGAAATTTATAATCCGAGCTTTGAGAACAACGCAAGCTTTAGCCTAAACTGGTACTGGTTCAACTACTCTGCACAGGTCAATATCACAAATACTAACATCAATGCCCTTGAGGCAGGAAGCCCAGTAGTGGTCACAGTTGATACTGATAGGCTGAATGATCGCGGCTTATTACTCACGAATGCCTCTGATTTGAGGATCGCCTATATCAACAGCAGCGAGCTTGTAATACTCAAATCTTACATACCGCTTGAGAACAACAGCTTTAGCTATGACACAAGGATCTACTTCAGATTACGGCAAGACCTAGCATCAGGCAGCTCTGATAGTAATTATTACCTGCTATTCGCCAATCCAGATGCAACCTATTACAAGGCAAGCGATGCAGATGCATTTGCATTTAACGACTCAGGCAGCCCAATCATAGCAGCACCCCTTGACAAGGATACGTTTAACCTTGCAGGCTCAGAAGGCAGCAGCAGCGATGATGGAGGCTCAGGGGCAGAGCAAGGCAATCTAACTGGTGATGTTGAATACAAGGCATTTGATTTAATCTTGCGGTCATACAACATCACAATGAGCGGTATTAATGACATCTATGTTTATGACACTGCGAAAGACACAATCTCTGATGACTGGAGATGCAACTCAAGCCTATCATGGTATACAGAGCCAGAATCAAGCACAAGAGGTGCAAGAAGGTGCTTCCCACGCAAGGCGTTAATCGCTGTAAATGACACTAACTTGGTGATTTATGATACTGCGGATATGATGGCGTGGATGATATTTGGGAACAAGACTGGAAGCATGTTAGAAGCATCAGAGCTATCAAGCGTGTTTGCGCTGAATGGGAAGGTGTATGTGGGAACAGCAGGCACTACACCAATGGGGTTGTATGTGGTGGACTTTAGAAACGACTCTGCGCTGAGATATGATAATGTGAGCACAAAGCAATCTTGGATGAATATTAGTAATCGTAATAACCTCAGTAGAACAGGTGATGAATTTGGTAAAGCGCTCATACCAGACTACAGCACTGTACTGCTATTGCACTTCAACAATAATTCAGCAATTGACGAAAACAACAGTTTGGCTGTAGATAGTTCAGGGAGGGGGAATAATGGGACTATTTACGGTGCTAATTATATAGAGAACGGTAAATTTGAGAAAGGATTGAGTTTCGACGGTAGCGGAGATAAGGTAAATATAACACATTCAGGCAGCTTGAATATTACTGGTAATATTACAATTGAGGCCTGGGTAAAATACAATACCCTTTCTGGTACCCAAACAATTGTCAGCAAATCAGATGAAGACAATAACAAAAGACAATATTCAATATATTCAAATGGAGTGAGTGTAGTATTTCAAGTGAATGAAAATGGAACATCTAATGGTTGGGCAAGTCTCACATTCCCAATGTCTGGTAATCTGGTTGCTGGAACTTGGTATCATATTGTAGCAATAAATAACGGCACCAATACCACATTCTATTTGAACGCTGCATTAAAAAATACAGCGTCAGGAAAATCAAGTATTTATGGGGGTGACGCCCCCATTGGAATTGGAGCCTATATTGCTGCTGGGGCTGGCTACAATAATATTTTCAACGGCACCATCGACGAAGTCGCCATCTACAACCGCAGCCTCTCAGCAGACGAGGTATACCAGCATTACATCTCGGGCTATGGAAGGATTGTGGGCAACGCTACCATCATCAACAAAACCATTAATGACGTCCACGCAGCAGTGGTTGATGCCAGCACGTATATAGCAGTTGCAACAGATGCGGGCTTGAGTGTTATAAATGAAACAGGGGATAGGAGTGTCAACTTTACAAATGGAACTACAAATAGTAAAA
>PEYS01000216.1:3322-3460 GCA_002763335.1 Candidatus Woesearchaeota archaeon CG08_land_8_20_14_0_20_47_9
ACTGATATCCCCAGACGGAACTATATATTACGCCATAGGTACTGCCAACCAATATAACCTCTGGTCAATATACAAATCAAACACCTATTGGAACAGTGGCGGTGTTGCAGTATACAATGCCGCATACCACTCAAATCC
>PEYS01000031.1:0-1577 GCA_002763335.1 Candidatus Woesearchaeota archaeon CG08_land_8_20_14_0_20_47_9
TGATTCTGTAGATCAGAGCATGGAATATTCATCAGATATCTCCTCTCTCCAAAAGGCCCTCCCAAGTTATATAAGAGCAGTTTATCAGGCAGGTTTTGACGGGGTAGCAATAACCTTTCGCGACCTTATCCAGCTTGGAAGGATAGAGAAGATACTCTCAAGGCTCTGTAATGGCTTTGAGATTATGGAGGAGGGGCACTCAAGGCTGGTGGCTAGGTCAATATCAAGGAATGATGCAAAGAACCTGTCCGCAGTCCTGAGAAGGCTCTTCCTCTCAGTCATACTCATGGCAGAGACAGGGCATGGGAGTGGGAAGGAAAAGACGCCCTTGCCGAGGCGTGTTGCATCATGCTACAGGCGTATAGCAAGGCTTGCTGACCACTGCAGGCGCATTCTGAGCAGGGATCATAGCCTTTCTGCCCAGAGCACAATAAACCTGCATGCAGTAGTGAGCTGCATGGACAGGGTCAGCCTGTATTACAGAAGATACTTTGAGGGCTCTTCAGAGCAGCCTGAGAAGCTTATAAAGGCGTATGAGGCCTCGAAAAAACTGCTGAGAAGCATCTATGAGCTATTCTACAAGTTCGAGCCAGTCAAGTGCGAAGAAATCCGTAGGCTTAGAATGGCAATATCAAGGTATCTTACCTCACCTGAGCTAACAGTCTCAGGAGCAAGTATCATCGCAGTCTTGTGCATCTGGAGCATATCTGAAGAGCTGTGGTACGCATTCTTCTCAATAGTTGCCCTGCATGCAATCAGCCAGTGTTATGGTGAGATGCCGTCTATCTTGGGCAGTGTAGAGGGGGGCGTTACACTTGCAGAAAAATGAAGAAGAAAATAGTTGCAACATCAAGCCGTCCAGGGGCAACAAACGCAATAATCCCGCCCATAGAAAGATTGATTAAAGAGGGAAAGGTAAAGGTTGTCACAATAGGACATGAGTCCTCCGAAGAAATTCTGCAGGAGGAAGGTATTCCCCACAGGACAATTGGTCACTATGGCCTGGAAGGTGTCTCTTATAGACTCTATGAAAACCTTATTAGAACGAGAGCTGCCTGATCTTGTTTTAACTGGCACCAGCGCCAAGGATAATGATGAGGATGTAATTGAACAAACAATAATCTCAGCAGCAAGAGAACTGGGCATTTTTAGTGAAGGATATGGATGCTCAAGAATTAGCGGCGATTTCAGATCTTGTACTAGGTGCTTTCTCGACAGTTCTTGTTGAGGCTATTTATATGAGAAAGCCGGTTATTAGCATGCAACCCGGTTTGAGGGGTGAAGATCCAATTGCGTTCCTTACTGAGCGTAAGATCATTCCGGTAGGCTATAGTGAAGAAGCCTGTAGGCTCTTTATCAAAACAGCAATTCTCACTAAAGCATACAGAAAGGAACTGCTACAAAAAGTCTCTGGGTTCAGGACTGATGGAAAAGCAACAAAAAGGGTTGTAAATCTCATTTATGAAATGCTTGGTGTATCTAACTAGCAGCCCCGACACCAGAAAACCCTGAATTCCGAGGCGAGCTGCAAGCGAAGCCGAGTGTGTTCAGGGTTTTCCAATGACTAGATGCGGGGG
>PEYS01000031.1:1712-5184 GCA_002763335.1 Candidatus Woesearchaeota archaeon CG08_land_8_20_14_0_20_47_9
CCCCCGCAGATCAGATAATAGCTATGCGATCCCTGAGCATATAAAAAGCTTTTTATATCCTTCTTTTAAGATAAGGTGTATGGGTTTTAGCCTCGTTAATGGCATGACAGCCAACAGCATGAACATCACATCGTTCAGTTCACTCAACCTCGATGATGTTGTGATATTCTTCTCTGATGCAAACTATCCGCAGCTTATCTACTCAACCCTTATATTCTTCTTTATGATTTGGCTTATATGGTTTATGTACATTGAGCTCTCAAGGAGGGATCTCTTTGATATCCCGCACCCGGTTACAGTGCATCAGCGCGTAACTATAGGGGACCGCTTCATGTATTTTGTCAAGTACCTAACCTTCTTTCCAGTCTACACATTCTTCTGGTTTATCCTTCTGGTGCTCTGCATCAAGATACTCTCGCGCGGAATGGAGATTCAGAATGTTATGCTCCTAGGAATCACCCTGATCTCTGTTGTGAGAATAGCCTCTTACATCAGTGAGAAGATGGCTGAAGACGCTGCAAAGATGCTCCCCCTTGCCCTTGTCTCAACAATTGTACTCCAGCCCTCGTTTTTCAATAATATCAGCAGCAACACATTCTTTCTTGATTACATCAACAACCTCAGTGACCTAAAGGCTGTTGAGATCTCGCTACTTGCCCTGAAATACCTGCTCTTCACCATAGCCCTTGAGATGGGCCTCAGGAGCTTCCACATCATAAGGCTGGCAGTTCAGAAGAATGCAGCCCACGATGAGATAACTGAGAAGGCTGAGATGGAGAAAGAGAGGCTTGAGGAAACGGAGAAGGAGCTTGAGGAGAAGCTGGAGTTCAAGGAGAAGGAGATCGAGTTTGATAAGGCTATTAAGAAGAAGGGCGTGATAAGATAGGGATGCTAGCTACCCTCAGGGGGTCTTTAGTCTCCAATCACGAGCAGATTTGACAAAGAGCAATATCTGTTTGCTTTTAGAACATGGGCCTGGCAGCTTAGTGATTGTACATTTTGTATATGTCAATATCCTATAGCATAAGCTTTAATGATTACAATGAGGATGGTGAACTTGATAAAATAGTTGATAGGCATTATGAGGGTAATTGGCTATACAGAGAAGTTGATATCACAAACCTACCTGGACCGCACAGTATGCTAGAAGGACCTTTTTATAACAGTCAGGCATCTCATTAGTTAAGGATTCTCATCGCTTCAAAAGTCTGATCTAAGAAACCTTTAAATATCCTCTGGACTTACTTTAAGCGCACACCTTGGGCGAGGGTAGCCAAGCGGCCAAGGCGAGCGGCTGCAACCCGCTTATTCAAGGGTTCGAGTCCCTTCCCTCGCTTATGCATGAACTGGCTATAGTGAGCAGCCTGATTGATGCGATAAGGGAAAAAGCTGATGGAAAGAGGGTGTCATCAGCTACAATTGCCCTTGGGGAGTTAGCACCAATATCAGCCGCTGATCTCAAGGAGCTTGTGGAAAAAATAGGTGGTTTTAAGGCAAATGTTAGGCTGACACCTGCAAGGGTTAGATGTAGCTGCGGCCACAGCGGCAGGCCAAGGGTAGAGGAGCGCCAGCATGATGTGGTGGTATTCTCATGCGCCAAGTGTGGCAGCATGCCTGAGGTTTGCTCTGGCGGGGATGTTGTTATTAAGAAGCTGGAATTCTAGCCTAGATTTACAGCTGGCTGCAGGTGGTGCAGGTGGCGGCAAAACAGCCTGCTTTGCATTAAAGCTATTGAGGGCTTTGAATAACCTGCTAGCGAGGTAGTCAAAGTTTTCATCTTGTAGCGGTACTTAGTACACCACTCCAAATGCCAGAAGTTCAAGCCTATCTTATGGCTGAAATGCCTCAACGTCGCGTTTATCAGCTCTCATCCTCCACGGACGAGAGCTCACGTTAAGTTAAGCACTGTCTTTGAGTGCGCAGCTTCGCCCGCAATATTATTTGCGGCGAAGCCGCCACAAAAAAATTTCCATCGCAACCAGAAATACAGGGAGAAATCACAAGAAGCTTTCATCAAAGAAGCAACCTAAAGGTTGGGGAAAGACCCCAAAGCGGGTGGAGCCCGCTTTGTCAAAAATAAACCCCGCGTAAAGCGCGGGGTTTATTTTTGATCACGCCAGAAATTCCGATTTGCAAATCGGAATTTCTCAGCGTTTCCAGATTAGTCTTCCCACCAGTCTGAGACTGGTGGAAAGATAATCTTTCTAGAAAGCTTTTTATACTATTCAAGGGCTCTCAGGCCTGATGCTGGAGGGGCCGGAGTAGCCTTTGGCTCCGAGAGCTTAGCCTGGTTAGAGCGCTGCGCTCATATGCTTGAGCGATGAGGCATTATGCCGATGATAAGGTGCTTAGAAACGCAGAGGTCACGGGTTCATATCCCGTCTCCGGCATCCTTAGTGGACCTGTAGCCTAGCCTGGAGGCATGGGCAAATAAGGCGACATGATGGTAAGCTCGCTTACCTTCTCGCATGCCTTCTAAGCTGTAGATCAGGGGTTCGAAATTTTCATGCAACGAAAATCCCCTCAGGTCCGCTTTTCTATTTGAAAGACTTGAATGCACTCGGCTTCGCTTTCAGCTCGCCTCAGCATTCAAGTCTTTCTTTTTGTGTCTAAGGAGCGGATTAACTCGCGACGAAGGAGGGGCAGTCGTGGGTACTTAACAGCTTGACTTACGCTTTCACAAGCTTTTTATATGCCCTTAACAATGTTGCAATGCAATGATAAGTAACCCTGAGCTTATCATGAGGCTTGTTGCAGCCGCAGTCTTAGGCTCATTTATAGGTATGGAACGGGAGTGGCATCGCCGCCCTGCAGGCTTACGCACTCATATGCTTGTCTGCGTCTCATCAGCCCTTATCACCATGCTCTCTATGTATGCATTTAATCAGTCTGACCCTGCGAGGATTGCAGCGCAGATAATAACCGGCATCGGCTTTATCGGCGCAGGCACGATCTTCAGGCATAAGGATACTGTGACCGGGATTACCACTGCAGCAACGCTCTTTGTTGTTGCAGCTATCGGCATCGGCATTGGCTCTGGCTTTTATCTTGCAACTGGCGTGGGAACCGTACTGATGCTAGCCACCCTTGGTCTGAGGTTTCTGGAGCCAAAGGGCGAGAGCAGGGACGGCCCGGATAAAAAGAAAAGTAAAGAAAAGGGGCGCCGGTAATAGCAACATCATAAACTGCAGTCCTGACGTGGAAAACGCTAAGAAATTCCGATCGCTATCGGAATTTCTGGCGTGCTCAAAAATACACCCAGTGTATTTTTGACACTTTGAATGCCGTAAAGCTTTAGGCGGAGGTTAGTCAAAAGCTCGCGACCACTCACGCCCAAGACCGAGGGCATGCTCGCCCCCTTACGGGGGCTCGGGTCGCTCGCTGACAAGCGAGCTTTTGACTCTTACCGAAGGTAAAAAAAATTCGCCTGCTCGGGGCTATCCCCGACTTAAAAGTCGGGGCTTTACGCCCC
>PEYS01000188.1 GCA_002763335.1 Candidatus Woesearchaeota archaeon CG08_land_8_20_14_0_20_47_9
GCCTGACGCATTCTACTGCTCAGACGGCCTGTGCGAGACAACCCTAACAGTATTAAATGAGATGGGGCCGTACCCAGCAGTCATTGAAAGGGAGCTAAAGCGCTACCTACCATTCCTCGCAACCACCAAGCTTTTAATGCTTGCAGTAAAGGCAGGGCTTGGAAGAGAGGAAGCTCATGAGGCAATAAAGAGGCATGCAGTAAAGCAGGCGCTTGAGATGAGGGAGGGCAGGGAACCAAGATTTGCAGAGGGTGTTGCCGATGATTCGTTATTCAGAAAGGCAGGCATGACAAGAGAGAAGATCAAGGCTGCAATCAGCGATACATCAGAGCTGCTAGGCAATGCAGAGGAGCAGATTGAGGTAGTTGCTGAAAATGCAGGAAGGCTTATAAATAAGTATAAAAAGGAATCAGCTTATGAGCCTAGGGGGATAGTATAAAGACTTATATGTATCACCATGAAACCGAATCCTTTACGGGGAGTTAATAACCTTCTGGATAACGCCTTAGGCATCTGCAAATCTGACATTGTCTTAGTAGCATGCGACCCTGAAAAAGAGGAGTTAGCAAGCGCGATCTCAGAACAGCTTAAAGAAAGAGGTGTTTCTTATTCAATTGAATGCGTTGATTATGATGGCAAGCAAATTCCGCATAAACTTGCAGAGAAGATGCTGGATGATCACCATAACGTTATCCTCTTATTTTTTAGCAAGTCAATATGGCATCAGAAGGAGAGAAGAATAGCAAAGCATGAGAAAAAGAAGAGGGTGGTTTCATACGCAGGCACATTGCAGATGCTCTCAGATGGCCCTGCATTGGCTAATCCCAGAAAAATAAAAAAGCTGTGTGATGATTTAAAGCTGCATATTGAGAATGAAAAAACCATCCTGTTAGAAGGGCCTAATGGGACACGCATCAAAGGCAGATGCTCTGGCATTGGGTTTGAGACTGGTCTCTACACCAAGCCTGGTGAAGGCGGAAATTTTCCATCTGGCGAGATCTACGCTCTTGGTTTAATAGATGAGAGTGTTGAAGGATTTGTGCATTCAAATATCAAGGTAAAGTATCTGGGCTTATCAGCCCCTGGAAATGATGCAGTATTCGATGTCAGGCAAGCCAGGATATTTCCTGTTAAGGACAAGCCTGCTGATAGGTTCTTCTCTTTTATTAAAGACTGCCCTGAGTTATTCTATGTTGGAGAGCTCGCCTTTGGAATATGCCCTTACTACAAGGTCTTTGAATTCCCAGGTTCGATCCAGGAGGAAAAGCTATTAGGTACTGCTCATGTAGGCCTAGGGGCCAATATCTCATTTGGTGGTAATAGAAAGGGAAAGCATATGGATATTGTCTTCGGGCCAGCTTCTGTAACAATAGATGATAAGCAGATAATCATTAACGGCAAGATAAACCCACAGTATCTGTCAGATAAGAGCCGGGCTTGGATGCGGGAGATGAATTATTTAGCAGGAGAAGGTGGTTAAAACAAAGATTCCCTCCCTCAAGGATAATTTTGGCTCTGAAATAATTGAAAGAGGTAGAAAGTATTATCAACAAGGCAGAGTAAGAAGCCTTGTTGTTGATGGAGATTCTGTTGCAGCAGTTGTTATCGGTAGTAGGAATTATAGGGTGAGAATTAATCTAAAAACTGGGAATTTTAAATGTACTTGCCCATGCGAGTTCAACTGTAAGCACGTCGTTGCTGTTCTTTTAGCTTTAAAAGAGAAGAAACCTTCAATGAGAAAGGACGAGATTGATACTATACTGAAAAGAAAATCAAGGGAGGAACTGATTGATATATTGAAAAAGATGCTTATTTCAGAGCCCAGACTCAAGAAAATAATCAACAGCACTGTTCAAGATATAAATGAGAGAATTGAGAATCTCGAGCTGAGTGATGAGGAAGACATTGATAGTTTAGTTGACGAAATTGATGGGCTCTATGAAGAATGTATTAAGTCTGATAAGCAGATAGCCAATCTACTATCGCTCTTCAAGAAATGCTTTTTATTTTATTCAGAATATGGGGATGTTGAACCATTAGAGGAATCAATGTTTATAATTCTTGAGAGAATCTCAAAGGAAGCAAAGAAGCTCTCCAAAGATAAGCGAAAGGCATTACTTCAAGAATTGGTTGATTTAACTAGGGAGTATGACTTTTTCTGGGATTCAATAGATGATGCAGGTCTTAGGCTGAAATATGTTCGTACAGCTCGTTAAGAGCCCTCCCATAGCCGCAACCTATATCTAAGATCCTTGCATCTTTATTAACGTATTTTGAGAATAGCTAAATCTTTAAAGGGGTTCTAAATTCCTTTTCATAGGCAACCTTGTTCCAGTAGGCTTTTTGATCCATCTGCCATGCCCTCTCCCATAGTGATAATGTATTAACAATGCAAGACATTCTGGCTCATTTAGTTAATCCATTAACAAGACCTTCCTGCGGGTGAACCTGATTTTCCATTGATCGAATATTGCCATCATCTCAGCGTCCTTAGAGACAGGCACTAGAAAAGTACCGTTGCTAACAAATCTTCCACCGAGCTGCTCTACCATTCCTTTCTCCTTGACTCTGCCTTTCAAAAGGTATACAAAACGCACCCTCTTGACATTATCATCTTTAGGTAATTTGTAGGTGTATAAGCAATATGAGGACAACCCATATCTTTTTGAAATTGCTTCACCAGATATTAGGCTAATACCCTCAAAGAGTACTGTCTTTGAAAGGGAGTGAAAATCTGTGAAGAAGTTCTCAGCACTTAAATAGCTAATATGCGTTTTCTCATCAGCAACCCCATTTAACCCCTTATTGATGTTGTTGATCACATTCTTTGAGACTTCCTTAAGAATGATACATATGTCAATATCATTTGGCCATATCTTGCCTCTGGAGTATGAGCCGAAGATTACTATGTCCAGCAGATTCTTCCCAATCAGCTGTTTTATCTCATTCTTCAATCTTGAAAATCTTCTTAAGTCTCTTGACATTCTCTAACAGCTCCATCACATCCTTTTTCTGCATTCTGAGATTATAGCTATCCCTATATTTATCAAAAAGAGGGCTTAATAGGGAATAGGCCTCTGGAAAGTGGTTTTCCAGAATGATAAACCGCTCTGAGTGGTTTTTGGGAAGCTGCTGTCTTTCAGAGTATATTTTGATGTCGCATAAGATAACTAAAGCCTTAAAATAGGAACTTATGGCAGGATTATACCTGCCCTTTCTGAGCTCGTCATCCCCAGCTGCCTTAAAGTCTCTGAAATTTAAAAGCAGATCGTGTATTAGGTCAGTCCCCATATTAACAAGTTAACTGAAAACGTATATTTAAACTTTTCTGTTAACCAGTTAACAGAGGGTGAGGTTAATTACATGAATTTGTTACAGGAGAGATAGCTTTGGCAGCCCCGCCCACTCTTTGCATTGGGCTTACCGCCCTGTCCTCCCCCGCCCATCGATAGCGTGAAAGGCGTAGCTGACTATTTAGGGTCCATCTAGGACTCCGAAGACTCACGATTCAAAGCCTTCTGATGTAGGTTGTGTTAGATTTCCCCGATGATATCCAACATTAGAAAACTTTGACTACTGAGGCGAGCCGTAAGGCGAAGCCGAAGTTATTCAAAGTTTTCTGTTTAATATCATTGCATCTCTTGTTAGATTATTCAGAACATGCACTGCCTTATCAAAATCCTGAAAGCGTGTAAACCTGTTTGGAACAGCAATGCACTTCATCTTAGCATTGAATGCAGAGTTTACTCCTATGGCTGAGTCTTCAATAACTAGGCAATCCTCAGGTTTTATACTCAAAAGTTCGTGGGTATAGCCCCGCCCTTTAGGGCGAGAACTTTTGAGTCCGAAAATCTGCGTTTCG
>PEYS01000206.1:0-1973 GCA_002763335.1 Candidatus Woesearchaeota archaeon CG08_land_8_20_14_0_20_47_9
TTTTGAGTCCGAAAATCTGCGTTTCGAAGCGAGGGGCGTAAAGCCCCGACTTTTAAGTCGGGGATAGCCCCGAGCAGCAGATTTTCGTTACATTCACGTTGCCCTTTTCCACAGTAAGGCCGATAGGCACATTGATAGGGCTGGATAGCTCTGCCAGACCAAAGGTCAACTGCTTCTTATCAGGACGATGGTCACGGCTGTAACCGTACCTGCCCAACACAGACTTATCACCGTAAAGAATAAGGGATGACCAGTCCAGATTAAGGACCTTTTTATTATTTAACTGTCAAACTTGGGTTATAAGCGACTGTGAACCATTTGACAGAAGGTGGGCAGTTAAGGCGTAAGACCCGAAGCCATAGGACTGGTTCCAGAAGGGCAGCATAAACGCTCCTCCACTCTCGTCAGCATACAACTGCAGATTCGGAGCCCTTGAATCAAAATTATTCATCGCAATAGCGAATGCCTCCTCCTCACTAAGGTTATAAGCCAATAGGTCGCGCTCAAGAAGGAAGCGGTTCCTGCTCCCTAGGTCAAGCTTAACAACAGCGATCAGATCAGGGTTAAGCTCCATGTACACCAGAGCTGAATTGTTTGCAAGGTCAGAGCTTCTTATCGAAGGATAAAGAGCTTCAACAAATAGCTCCTTTGATATAAATGCCTCCTCAACATCCTTGCTCTCCTCTTTCTCCCTTGAGCACGCTGTAAGGAAAAGGCAGAAAAATAACAGGATGAAGGTTAAAAACGCCACCTTCTTCAGAACAATCCTCACCTTCTCCTTCTCATCCTTATAAAAGAATCCTGAGGCAAGCAGCAGAAGAGGGAAGATGGCTGTTATAACTAACTTCGCCGCGATATTTGAAAGGCTTATCTGTGGCTTTAGAGCGATGAGGCTTACCGCGTATAGGGCTCCGCCGCAGGCAAGCAGCTTTAAGACCCTGCCGTACTCGTAGTCAATCCTGTAAAGCCTGTTTCCTTCAATGTACGCAAGGATTAACAACAGCAGATAAGAGAGGAGTGTTGCATACGCTGCCCCCATCATCCCGTAGCGAGGGATGAGAAGCCAGTTAAGCAGGCAGTTTGTGACTGCTGACGCAAGGGTTATCAAGGCGATCTTCCATGTTTTTTTTCTGTAGTGAATGCAGTTAACAGGCAGATAGTAAAGACCGTGAAGCAGGGCTGAGGCAACAATAACAGGCATTACAAGGCGCGCTTCATAGAACTTTGAGGTGGCCATAAGCAGAATGATTTCAGATGAAAAGAGGTTTAGGCAGAGTGCTGAGAAGACAGCAACAGCGATAAAATAGGTTGACAGTCTAGAGAACGCCTGCCTGAATTCAGGGCTTTTGGCGTTTGCAAAGAAGAACGGTACCCATGCCAAGCTCATAGAGCTTACAATAAACTCCATTATCAGACCAAATGAATAGCCTATAGAGTAGATGCCAACCACTGCCAGCCCCAACATCCTCTCAAGAAAGAATCGGTCAATCATTGCAAGGGTCCAGATAGCGATAAGAGATGGCACAAGGGGCAGCCCAAGGTTCAGGGCTTCGGGAATGATCTTCCTAGCAGCTCCTAAATCCAGTCTCATATAGAACGCCATCATAAGCGTGAAAAGAATAAAAAAGGCAATTGAAACATAGAGCTTTGCAATAACTACTCCCAGCACCCCTGTCTTAAGGTAGGTTACAAAGAATATTATTGCGATGATGTTTGCTGAGAACATGACAATGCTTGTAGCTGCATACCTCACAGCCTGCCTCTTAACCATCATCAGTGTGAGAGGCAGTGCTGAGGCAACTGAAAAAAAGGCAGTCCATATAGTCATCCGTACATATGGGCTGAAGGGGATGTTCCTGAATATGCTTATGCGGCTCCCGAATAGGTCTAAGAGCAGCGCAACAGCAAATGAAAAGAGCAGGATTAGAAGCCACACAGCTCCAGCACACCTCTTCCTCTCAACTTCATTACCA
>PEYS01000206.1:1998-4901 GCA_002763335.1 Candidatus Woesearchaeota archaeon CG08_land_8_20_14_0_20_47_9
AGCCAGCAGAGCCTAGAACCATTATTATGCCCAGGACTGTGCTGAGTATTCCAAGTGTGGTTAGCATACCATAATCAGCCTGGCTCAGATAGCGGGAATAGAGGGGTATAAGTACAAAGCTTATCAGGTTGGTTATGAATGTTCCCAGGCCGTAAACAATAGAGTGCTTTGAAAGCTGCTTTAGGTGTTGGAACATAACCCTATCGCCTCCCTGTATACTGCAAGCGTCTGTTTTGCGATGCTCTGCCACGAAAAAAGCTTCACTGCCCTGGAACGAGCAAGCCTTGACATACGCCTCCTTAAACCTGAATCCTGGATCAGGATCAGCAGGGCATCCCTTACAGCCTCTTCCCTAGGCGCGACTACGAGACCTGTTTTATTATGTTCAACCACACCTGAAAGCCCGCCGACATTGGTTACAACTGCGGGAAGTCCTGAGGCCTGAGCCTCAAGGGCAGCAAGCCCGAATGGCTCCTCAAGCGATGGGGCAACAAAGAGGTCAGAGTGTGCAAGCTCCCCTGCAAGCTGTTCTGAGGGCATAAAGCCCTTATCCACTACTTGCCCTGGAAAGGTCTTTGAAAGCCTGGCGATCTCGCATGCAAGAGGGCCTGTCCCGATAAAACTGAATCTGCAGCTGAGATGCCTGCTGCATAATTCCCTGACTACTGGAAGCAAGAGCGCTAACTTGCGATTGCAATACTCGCCTACAAAGGCGACTCTAAGCTGTTTGTTATCCCTGCGGTTCTTCTCTCTGGGGTTTACAGGCCTAAATCTTGCGGTGTCAACTCCAGAGGGCACAATCCTTATCTTTTCATCAGGCACATGCCATTGCTTAAGATAGCCCTTCTGCGCCTCTGAGAGGGCTATGATGAGATCAACCCTCTTAAGCGTGTAAACGCCAAAGCGGCGCATCCAGCTGAGATAAAACGGCTTTGCAACAGGGTTATGCACAGGCCTGTATGCATGCTGGGTTATTACAAAGGGTATGCGCCTTTTCTCCCTTATCCTTGCACAGATGTAGCTTGACTGATACCTTGCTTCATGGGAATTTATAACATCCGGACATAGCTCAATTATCCTCCTATAATACCTGCTGTCAAAGTATGCCCAGTCCCCAATCTCGAACAGAAAGGGAAGGCGATAAGCACTCACGCCGTGATAATCCTGCACTCCTGAAGGGTAGTTCTCCCTCCTGAACTTCCTGGGTGAGAGGAGCGAGGAAACAAAACTAACAGAATGCCCCTGCCTCACAAGCTCCCTGCTCAACATAAGCTCTGTAGGCGGGGCCTTAAGCGAGAGATAGTTGACTGCGTGTAGTATGTGCATAGACCTGCTTGCTCTCAAAGATTTATAAAGATTGTCAAAAGATGGCCTTGGCTACCCTGCGCAGCAAGGTTATTCAAAGCCCTCTGAAGCCATTATGCGCCGGCCGGGATTCGAACCCGGGTTAACGGCTTGGAAGGCCATTGTCATAGCCACTAGACCACCGGCGCATACGAGTTGGGCTTTTATGAGGGGTATATAAATATTGTGTGATGTTGAGATCATTAGAGGTTATGTTAGAGGCGGGGCTAAAACCGCGAGTTTACCCACAGATACAGCCCCGTCTCTGAGCATGCTCAGAAATGCTCTGCATTTCTGGCATCTATAGTCGTTATCTGGATAGACAGAAGTGTCAAAAATAGCCCAGTGCTTTGGCACTGGGCTATTTTTGAGCACGCCAGAAATTCCGATCTAACAATCGGAATTTCTCAGCGTACTCTGAAAGTTGTCAGACAACTCTGATAGCTTATTGAAGCACGCTTGGAAGAAGCCGACATCATCAAAAGCTCGCCACCCGAGCAAGGCAATCGAGCATGCCCTCGGTCTTGGGCGTGAGTGGTGGCGAGCTTTTGACATTCCGTTTTTAAGTCACCAGAAACCCTCACGGGTTTCTCAGTGTCCTAAAAATCCGCCGCAGGCGGATTTTTGTGATTTCTTTTTCAGGATCTACATTGGCAAAATCGTCACGAGCTTTTGACGGTGCTTTTGCCCCTCTCACTCATAAAACTCTACCTCTCCATCAAGGTAGATCCCCCTCTTAAGCTTTACAGGCCTCCAGTTGTCTACCACAAGCCCTGCATTGAGCCATGAGGCAAGCTCCTCAGGATTGCCTATTGTTGCTGAGAGCCCTATTAGCTGCAGGCGTTTGAGCATCAGCCTCATCAGCGTGATCAGAATCTCAAGTGTTGGCCCCCTGCCGGGGTCATCAAGGAGGTGTATCTCGTCAATCACTGCAACTGCAACCCTTGGAAGCCAGGGTGCATGATGCCTGATAAGCGAGTCAACCTTCTCAGAGGTGGAGATGATAAGGTCATAGTCCATTAGGTATGGGTCTGCACTGTCAATATCACCAACAGAAAGGGCGATTCTTGCAATCCCCTCATAATCCCTCTTAAAATCGTGGAACTTCTGGTTTGCAAGGGCCTTCAGAGGCACGATATAGAGTGCCTTACCGCCGTGCTTTAGTATGGCGTTTAGGGCTGCAATCTCACCTATAAGCGTTTTACCTGAGGCAGTTGGAGTGCATACAAGCAGGCTCTTGCCGTCAAGCAGCCCAGCCTCAATAGCCTTTGCCTGACATGGCCTAAGCTCCTTGATGCGTTTGTTCAGTATATCATATAAACAGGGGTCAAGCCTGTTTTTTATACTGGTGAGCTTCATTAAGTGTGTGGTTTAGAGCGAGTTTTATATTGTTTGCCCTTAACCAGCAAAGAACCTCAGCACAATCACAAGCAGTATGATAAAAAACCCCAGTATCATAGTCAGCTCTGCAATAATGCGTGCAATCAGAAGCCAGTAGTAGAAGCGTAACTTTACACTGGTCTGCGACCAGTGTAAAGTTACGCCCCGTCTGACTGAAG
>PEYS01000015.1 GCA_002763335.1 Candidatus Woesearchaeota archaeon CG08_land_8_20_14_0_20_47_9
TGCCCTCATCAATGCGCATACTGCTACAACCACATATTCAACAAGAGCATCTGGCGAGGCATAAGCCCTGAAAGGCTTCTTGCCAGGGTCAAAAAGCTCGCCAGCTTCGGTGCAAAAACCATTGACCTGGTAGATGACAACTTCTTTGTAAACCCTAAGCGCGTTGAGGAGTTCTGCAGGCTGATGATCAAGGCTGACCTTAAGGTTAAATTCCTCACAAACGCCAGGGCTGACTTCCTTGCAAGGGCTGATCTGAAATACATCAGGATGCTGTATAAAGCAGGCTTTAGAGAGCTCTTTATAGGGGTTGAGTCTGGCTCAAACCGCGTGTTGAAGCTTATAAAAAAGAACACCACAGTAAAGCAGGCATTAAAGGCCAACCGCAGGTTAAAGCAGACAGGCATAAAACCAGTCTACAGCTTTATGGCAGGCTTCCCAGGGGAAACCCTGGAGGATGTGAATAAGACAATAAGGCTTATGATAAGGCTTGCAGATGAAAACCCTGAGGCATCACTGACCTCGTTAAAGGTATTCACCCCCTACCCAGGCACAGAGCTTTACAACACCTGCATTAAACATGGTTTTAAGCCGCCAGCAAGCCTAGAGGAGTGGAGCGAGTTTGATTACAACTCATCAATGAGGCATGGGTGGAAGAGCAAGGCTTATAACGCCCTCCTTGAGAACCTGTCATACACGACCTACTTCCTTGACAAACGCACCATGCAGAGCCACCTAGGCGATAATGCAGTGCTGAGGATGTTTATATCAGCCTATAGCAGTATTGTAAGGCTAAGGTGTAAACACAGCTTTTACAGCTTCACTCCAGAAATAAGCCTGATGAAGTATCTAAAGAAAAGGATGTTCAGATAACAGGGTGATTGCTTGAAAGACCATAAAGAAAAGAAGGTTAGGAGGCACCGCACTCCAGACATTAGTGGCTCAAACAAAAAGAAACTGCATTCAGCACTGATGCTCACAGCAATCCTCGTAATTACCGTGCTCTTTTTTATGCGGGCACATCTCACATCAAGGTCAGTTACTGCTACAGGTGATAATGCTGCCTACTGGGTCGCTGTCTATGGCTTTATAAGGGATTCCTTCTTTCACTATCACTCGCTTTACTTCTGGATACCTAACCTGATAGGGGGCACTCCCTTTTTTGCAGACGCCCAGGTGCCATTCATGAACATCAATCACCTCCTTGTCCTACTCGCTCCAACACTGTCCCTTGGAGTTAACCTCTCAATCATAGCCTGTTTCATAATTGCAGGCATCGGCATGTTCTTCCTTGCAAGGGAGCTTATCAAGAACGATGAGGCTGCATTTGTCTCAGCACTCATATTCTTCCTCAACGGCTGGATTGCAGCCTTTATGTTCAGCCATCCAGTCACAGATGGCTATGCGCTTATGCCCTGGATATTCCTCTTTGCCTATCGCGCGGTTAACAGTAAGAGGTGGCTAGGGTACGCGATTATTGCAGGGGTATTTATTGCCATGCAGGCCTTCTCAGGAGCCATACTGATGATTCTCTACACAGCCATTCTCCTGGGTCTCTATTTTATCTTTAATGCCCTTCTGCCCTTTATCAGCAGGGGCGATCCTGCAAGGGTTATCACAAGGCTTGTTCTCGTTGCCCTGATTGTTTTTGGTGTTGGGGCAGGTCTGTCTGCTGTGAAGCTCCTTCCATCTTTTGAGTATCAGAAGCTCACAAACAGGGCCCAAGGCCTGGCCTATGATGAGTATGCCCAGAAGGGAAGGTTTTCAGATCCCCTCTCATTGGGCAAGGTGGTAACAGCCCTTGTAGTAAGGGTTGTTGAGACTGGTGAAGACGGGCCTGTAATCGGGCTTATCCCATCTGTGCTCCTATGTTTTGCCCTGCCTAGATTCAGAAGGAAGAATGTGCTCTTCTTCCTGCTTGCAATCTCATTTGTGCTACTCTTCCTCATAGTCCCTGGACTGCCAAGGTTCTTTTACAACTGTATTCCTGTGTTTAACAAGACCAGGCGTATTGACCGCCTCCTCTCCATTGTAATATTCAGCGCATGCCTCCTTGCAGGATACGGCTACCTCCACCTGAGGTCATTGCTCAAAAAGAAGCACATTATGGTTGGGGCAGCCCTGCTTATCATGGTAAGTCTCAGCATAATGACAGAGGGCTACCTGAGGTTTAACAGCTATTTTACCTCCAGCTTCTATGGCTATGAGGCCTCGCTTAAAGAGCAGAACAAGTTAATGTTATATCTAAAGAACCAGTCCAATAAGGAGCTCTTCAGGGTAACAAGCCTTGATGCTGACAACCCATGGGCTGCCAGCTTAAAGCCCTATACTGTGCCCTTGAGGCTGCAGCAGATGGAGGGCTTTCACAGCGGTTTATGGCTGCCAGAGTATGTCAGCTTCCAGATGGTGTCCTATGACCCCCGCGCAAATGCGCACCTGAAGGGGATACTAAATGTAAAGTACATCACCTCATCAAAGGAGGTAAACATAACAGGCTTTAATCTTGTCAAGGTTTTCCCAGAGTGCGAAGAGTGCTACCCGAGCACTACAGATGGGCCCTATCTCTACGAGAACCTCGAAAACCTGCCAAGGGCATATATTGCAGAGCATGCTGTGCTTCTCGCTGGCGACTACCAGGCTACGAGGCAGGCGGTTTATGCCCTGCTCCTCCACCCAGGCTTTGAGCCGAGGAGCACGGTTGTTCTCTACAGCGACGCAAGCCTCTCAGGATTTGACATCTCATCCCTTAAAAGCATTGATGGCGTTGTGCTCCTCTCAGGAGGCTCTGATCCAGGTGTTGCAAACCTTCTCAGCGCCTACCATGATGCTGGAGGCATTATAGTCCCTGACGTGTTCTCGCAAATGAACATAAGCGTTGACGAGCAGCTATCAGGCCTTCTCTCCAGTCTGCGAGGCAGCCTGAATGAGGCAGAGGTAACCAGCTACCAGCCAAATAGAGTATCTGTTAAGCTTAGAGGCGAGGAAGGCTTTCTCGTCCTGAGCGAGAAGTTCTACATCCCTGGCTGGAGTGCAAGCTTTGAGGGGAGAGAAAAAGAGATCTTTCAGGCAGATGCTGTCATCAGCGCTGTCCCGCTCTATGGTGAGGCAGGAGAGCTTGTATTCAGCTATAACCCGCCTGGCTATAACAAGGGGCTTGTGATAAGTATTGTTACCCTGATTGCAGTTGTTGTTGGGCTTGTGTGGTGGAGGAGATAAAATCTGAACTCACTCAAGCAGGGGCACAAATACATAATCCTCCCTTGTGTAGGAGGTCGCTATTTTCCCATTAGACTTTCCTATTGTTATAAGCGGGCCGAAGGTGTAGGGGCATACCAGAAGCCCTTCTTGCTTTAACAGGTTTGCTGCAATCCTGTTCAGCTTGCACTCCTGCTTGGGCTCAATTCCTGCTGTGATGATTATGCGGTCATAGCTCTCATCACCATCTTCTTTCATATCAAATAGGTTCTTTGCCCTGAATTCGAGATTGGCAAGTTTCTGCGCCTGCTCCTTGCTTTTTTGCTTGAGATGCTCTATGAACTTTAATGTGTTGCTCCGTGCCTTCTCTGCAAGTTCAGGTATTCTCTCCACACTCATAGTTCTTCC
>PEYS01000193.1:0-6715 GCA_002763335.1 Candidatus Woesearchaeota archaeon CG08_land_8_20_14_0_20_47_9
CAGCAGGGCATTTATGTAGACGAGGAAGCGCCAGTACTGCCAACGCTTAATCCTGCCGAAGAAGACATCCGCCCTAGAGATGGCATCGTATGCCCTTGCAAGGTCTTCTGGCCTTGTGTACTCCCTAGCCACGTTCTCATCCACCCATAAAAACCAGCGGTCAGGCTGCTCTGAGACATTATCAAAGGCTGAGATGGCTATTGCCGGGTCTGTTGGCTTGAAAACCTTGATAAGGGCGCTGCTCATGCCCTCTTCAACCGAGCGCTCTGAGAGCTCGTTAAGCTCGCTGAGTGTAAGCCTTCGCGACAGCTGTGACAGTAGCTGCAGGTCGTTTATCGCCCCCCTGACATCTCCTGCAGAGTGCCTTGCAAGGCCCCTGAGGGCCTGCTCATCAAAGCCTATACGCTCTTTCTCGCAGATTGACTGGAGGCATTGCTGCAGACAAGAGTAGCTGAGCGGGGCAAATTCTATCATGACAGCCTTCTTTCTAAGACTGCTGAACCTCTTGTCCCAGGGATCATTAGCAGTCATCACTATGGGGAAGGCAGACTCTGAGATAAGCCTTGTGAGGGCAGCTACCCCGCCCCTGTCCTTAGAACCACTAACACCATCAAGCTCATCCACCAGTATGACCTTACCCCTGCTGAACAGGCTCATCTGCCTTGCTGCGTTGCCCACAACCGAGTTTATTGATTTCTCATCCCTGAAGTCAGATGCGTTAAGCTCTAAAACCTCTAAGCCCAGATCTGCTGCAATTGCGTAGACAGAGCAGGTCTTGCCGCAGCCAGCTGGCCCGTATGCCAGGACAGCCTTCTTCTTATTAGGCTTAAAACCTGTTATGAAGCTCCTCAGCCCTGCTATTGCCTTGTCCTGGCCAAAGACATCTGCTGCGGATTTGGGCTGGTGCTGTCTGACCCATGGGGAAGCTGATTGTTTTTGCGTCATGCAAAAAAAAAAGCGTCAAGGCATGTTTAAGAAGCTTTCTCTATCCCTACAACAAAGAAGCCCTCTGTGTTGTTATCCTGGGGCCATAGACGCAGGCATTTATCAACATCCGGGTTATAGGCATTGCCCTCAAATTCAGTGACTGCTGGCGATGACCTTATCCTGAGCCTTATCCTCCTGAGGCAGGCATTACTGTATTTTGAGAGCAGAAAGTCAACAACCCCTTCATCCTCCTCTGGCTCAACAGAGCAGGTTGAGTAGACCATAAGGCCTCCCGGCTTTAGACTTTCAAAGCCCCTGCATGCGAGCAGGCGCTGCATGCCCGCTAGTCTCCTGACCATTGTCGGATTCCACATCTTCAGCGTGCCCAGACTGCGCCTTATGTTGCCTGTCCCTGAGCACGGGGCGTCAACAAGAACCCTGTCAAATATCTGCTGCCCCTTTATTGAGAAGCCGTGCATTAGCGTTGTGATGCAGTTTGAGACTCCCATGCGCTGGAGGTTAATGC
This sequence comes from Candidatus Woesearchaeota archaeon CG08_land_8_20_14_0_20_47_9, assembly GCA_002763335.1. Classification (GTDB taxonomy): domain Archaea; phylum Nanobdellota; class Nanobdellia; order Woesearchaeales; family CG1-02-47-18; genus CG1-02-47-18. The sequence goes on from PEYS01000193.1 coordinate 1,454, forward strand.
CTAAGGGCTTCAGGCGTTCGCCCTGATAGTCGTTTGCAATTACCACGCCCTGATTCTTCATCATGGCTGCGATCTGCGTTGCCTTGCTTCCAGGGGCTGCGCACATATCAAGCACTACCTGCCCTGGCTCAGGCTTCAGCACAACAGGGGGTATCATGCTTGCTGCCTCCTGAACATAGAAGTATCCGAGTGAGTGCTCTTCAAGGTTGCCTATGTCTGTCCTCTCACCCTCGATCCAGAATCCCTCTCTGCACCAGGGGACTGCATCAAGTCTCCAGCCCTTGCTTTCAAGGCGATGTTTGAGTTCCCTAACACCTATCTTCAGGGTGTTTACGCGTATGCTCTTTCTTATGAATGAGAGGGAGAAATCAACAAAGGAGTTATAGCGCTCTCCGAGCAGGGCCCTGTAGCGGGCCTCAAATGCCTCTTTGAAGGCAATCTTATCAGCCCCTGGGATGTGCCCTGGGATGTGTTTAGGGGTTGTCATGGGCTTGGGTTTCAGTCCTCTTCCACCTTTATCGCCTTCTGCGGGCAGTTGACCTCGCATGCCTTGCAGCCAACGCACTCTGATGGCTTCGCCACCTCAGGGCCGTCCTTAGCCTTTCCATTCTTGCCCTTTATCTTACCCTTCTTAAATACCTCCATTGGGCAGACATCAATGCATGTGCCACAGTTATTGCAAAGGTCAGCGTTAACAACTGGTTTCGGCATAGGAAAACACCTCCTTAGGGTTTGCTATTCACTAGCTCTTCTGACCCTTCCCCATCCTCTGGTTCTTCCCTCTTTTCCTCCCCCTCGTCCGTGTCAGTGGACCCCTCCTTTTTAGGCTTCTCCTTTTTATCTGTCTTTTTTCTGCATCAGCTCCCTTCTTCTGGGAGGGGGCTTCTAGGCGCAGCTTCTTAGGAAGCTCCGAAGTCTCGGTAAGCTTGCCACTCTTAACAATCTTGAGTTTCTTTACCTCGCAAACCTTAAGGGGGAATACCTTCTTGATCGCATTTTTTAACTTTATCTGAAGCCTGTGGGAGATGACTGATGTTAAGAGTTTCTCATAGGGCTGGGCGTTCACCTCTTTCACTGTAAGTGTTGCAAGCGCCTTCCTCAGCGTGTTAACCACTGCCCCCGTTGCATGACTCCTCGTCAACACAAGCAGGTTTATTCTCACCTTCTTATTATCCCTTGTGTTGCACACAAATGAGGTGTCTATTCTATCGCAGTCCCTGCGTACTATCCGCTTTATTGCCGCGGGGCTGAACTCGTAGCTTACAGGCTCTGTAGCGGCCTTATCCCCCACGATTTCAGTTACCTTGAATTTGATGTTTATCGCTTGGTGTTTGATGTCGTTTGTGAGGCTCATGAGGTTTGCGTTGACGGTTTTAGACATGGCCTCGCTTGATTCTGTTACGCAGCTCTCTCCGAGCACGCCGCCAAATAGCTTCGGCGCCAGGATTGTGATCCACTTCTTCTTTTTCTTTACAAGTTTCACGTCAGCCATATTAGAGTTCTCACCTACGCTTATTGTAAGAGTCTAGGATTTTATAAACCCTCTCTGGTCAGAAAACTGACCTTCTTTAAATAGGTTGTGGCATTTTGCCATAATCATAATATACATGTTTACAATCCCCATCATCATGTCTAAGGAATCAGAAGCGACAAGCATGGATAAGGAGGACTTCCTCAGCGTGGTTATTAAAAACAACCCTAATGCTGACACAGGGCTTATAAGCAGGGCATTTGACTTCTCGAGGGAGGCGCATAGGGGTCAAAAACGAGCCTCAGGTCAGGAGTTTTTCAGCCACGCAGTGGAGGTGGGTTATATACTTAGCAATCTTAAGCTGGGGTCGCATACTGTTGCCTCAGGGCTCCTCCACGACGTGCTTGAGGATACCAGCATAAAGCAAGAGACAATAAGGCAGTTGTTCGGGGATGAGATCCTGCACCTCATCGAGGGGGTTACAAAGATAAAGAGCATTAACCTAGAGGCCCCTGATGCCAGGGCAGAGAATCTGAGAAAGGTCTTGCTTGCCACAACAAAGGACATCAGGGTGATACTCATAAAGCTAGCGGACAGGCTTCATAACATGCGCACATTGAAGCATCTCCCGCGTGAGATGCAGCTATCGGTCTCAAGGGAGACTCTCGACATATACGTCCCCATAGCGTATAAGCTGGGCATGTACAGGATCAAGTCTGAGCTCGAGGATCTATGCCTCAGGTATATGCACCCCGATGCTTACCAGAAGCTGAAGGACATGATTTCTAAGAAGCTTGAGGATCGCGAAAAGGAGGTTGAGGGCGTTATAAGGGATATAAAGGGCAAGATAGATGAGAAGGGCATTAACGCCATAGTTGTGGGCAGGGCTAAGCACTTCTACAGCATCTACAAGAAGATGGTTAAGCACAAGAAGCGCTTTGAGGACATATACGACCTGCTGGCTATCAGGATAATAACCAAGACTGTGGATGATTGCTACCGCATCATAGGCATAATACACTCAAACTGGAGCCCCCTGCCGGGGCGCTTCAAAGACTACATTGCCACGCCAAAGCCGAATATGTACCAGTCTATTCATACTGATATCATGTATGAGGGCAAGTCTGTTGAGGTTCAGATACGCACATTTGAGATGCACTATCAGGCTGATGATGGCATCGCCGCCCACTGGCGTTATAAGGATACTGAGCGGGATAAGAGGTTTGACAGGAGGATAAGCTGGATGAAGCAGATCCTTGAGTGGAGCAGCTCTGAGCAGGGCAAGGGGTTTATAGAGAACCTGAAGATAGACCTCTTCAAGGATGAGATAATAGTCTTCACCCCGAAGGGCGACCCAATAATTCTGCCTGAGGGCGCAACCCCAATTGACTTCGCCTATGAGGTTCATACTGACATTGGCAATCACTGCAAGGGTGTCAGGGTTAACGGGAGGATTGTCCAGCTTGATCATGAGCTTCACAGCGGAGACATCGTTGAGGTTATCACATCGAGGTCAAGCATGCCCTCAAGACACTGGCTTAAGATCGTTCGCACAAATCCTGCCAAGTCAAAGATAAGGCAGGCCTTGGGGATTGCGGCAGAGCACTCCCGCCTCCAGGCTCCGCAGGATAGGGAGGCTGAGAGGGCTGAGCAGAGCCAGGAAGGGATTTTAAGTATGATCAACCTGAGGGGCATAAAGCCCTCTAATACCAGGCTTGCTGGATGCTGCACAGTAGCTTACGATGACCCTATTGTGGGCTACCGCGCAAAGGACGGGAAGCTGGCTGTCCATAACAGGCATTGTGGGCGTATAAGGGAGCTTGGGGAGAGCCGCTTCATATCGCTCGGCTGGGAGGATAAGAAGAATGGCGTGAACACAACGCGCCTCGATGTTGAGGTCATAGACCGCGTAGGCCTGCTTGCAGATATATTCAGCGTGATTTCAGAGGAGAACGCCAACGTGGTTTCTGTAAATACGAAGACAGTGAAGGAGAAGTTCGTGCTCTCATTCGAGCTCAACACACCCCCAGAGAAGGTAAAGTGGCTTGTTGACAGGATCCGCGGCATTCGTAACGTTGTCAGGGTTGAGGTCGAGCAGACTTAAGACTCTGATTGCCTATGCGCCCCCTCACATACCTGCTCTTGTATATGTGAGGCATGTAAGGCTTGAGGCGTATCACCCTTGTTTTAAGACCCCTCCTTTTAAGCTCGCCCTCAAGATTTGAGGTGAAGGAGCTCTGGTCGTAACCAAGGCAGATGAGGTCAGGCCTCACCTGCTCTATGACCCTGAATTTATCATCATGGTTGCCCAGCAAGACGTGGTCAGCAAGCCCGCTCTTTTCAATCTCAAGCAGACGCCTGTTCTCGTCATGCACTGGCGTTATGCCCTTAACATCCCTTACAGTCTCATCGCGGGCAACAACTACAAAGAGCTCGCCGTATCTCCTGGCATGGGAGAGAAAATTAAGATGGCCCTTATGAAGAAGGTCAAAGGTGCCGAAGACCATAACCCTGGCTCTGCTGTCTTCCATAAGGGTTCAGCCAAATAATGCGCCCAGGCCTGCAGCAGCAGCCTCTTCGCTGCCCTTATCCTCCTCTTTCTTCTTGCCCTCGTCCTTCTTTTCCTTCTTGTCTTCCTGAGTCTTGTCTCCAGGATGTGCTGTTTGGCTTGCAGCAACTGGGGCAACTGCAGACTCCTTGATAACCTGGTCTATATCCACACCCTCAACAGCGGCTATAACCGCCTTTACCTTGGCTGGGTCAGGTGTTATGCCTGTTGCCTCAAGCACCTTTGTAAGCGAGGCCTCGTCAGGCTTTTTTCCGGCTTTATGTAAAAGCATCACGCCATATACGTACTCCATTTTCAAACCTCCTCAGTTTTTTATTTAAAAAGTGTGTCGGGTAACAAATTAAGTATTATTAATTGATCTAAGTAACGAAAATCTGCTGCTCGGGGCTATCCCCGACTTAAAAGTCGGGGCTTTACACCCCTCGCTTCGCAGATTTTCGGACTCAAAAGTTCTCGCCCTAAAGCGCGAGCTACCCACGAACTTTTGAGTATTATTAATTGATCAGCCCTTTAAGGGCGTGAGCATGAGAGCTGGCCTTTGCCAGTATGCCCCTCACAGCCTTGTCTGCCATGATGTGCCTGCCAACTGCGAGTGCCATTGCATCAAGGAAGGCGCGCGCAATAAGCTCCCTGATGACCTCTGCAGCAGGGTAGCTGATTCTGATTGCAAGGGCCCTGGCCTGAGAGCTGGCCTCTGCAAGCAATTTTACATACGCTGATGGGCTTATAGCCAAGATCTCCCTGGTGAAGATCACGCCGTCCTCAAATACCGCCACCAGGTCTAAACCAATCTCCATCGGCTCAATACCGAACTTTGTAAGAAGGCCGGCTGCCTGCGCACTTATCTCCTCGCCCTTCTTTGCAACGACAGCCTCCTGCTTTACAGTTACCTTGCCGCCATCAACACCGGTCTTTATACCTAACTGGGCGAGCTCGCTTATGACCGGGCCTGGCGAGAACGGTGTGGGGCCAGCACTTATTACGAGGTCTTGCGGGGCTATCTGGCCGGGCTTTGCAGGGGCCCTCGACTTATTCTCCTCGAGTATCCTGGCGAGTCTGAATGGGTTTTCGTCTGTGAATACGAGGGCAGGCATTATTCCATCAAGCCTTGGTTCAAGGCCTATTATACCAGGCTTTGAGGCCTCGGCTTCCCTCAGCGCTATCCTGATAAGCCTCCTCTTGCACATCACTATGTTTACCTTTTCCCTGGTTTTGGCCCTTA
>PEYS01000193.1:6726-21904 GCA_002763335.1 Candidatus Woesearchaeota archaeon CG08_land_8_20_14_0_20_47_9
TGCGGAGCAGGCATGTTTCTCATGTTAACAACGCCAACCAGGGGGCAGCTCTTCATCTGGGATACGATGTGCTTAACCACTTCCTTCTTGTACTGGCTTACATTTACCTGCTGGCTACCCATTTGGATCACGTTATAATAACTGGCTTGCTCATTGTAAGCTTTAGCAGGACTCTTCTGATATTTGCCTGCTCGCGCGGGAGGTGCTTTACAAGCTGATTGCAGACTGCCATTACATTCTCTGCAACCTCTTCGTCCTTCATATCCTCACATGCAACCTGACAGTGTAGCACCAGGCTGTTTTTAATTACAAGGGGCCTCATAAGCTGGAGTTTATCGTAGAGTGGCTTTAGAGCTGCTTTCAGGGGTACAACGCAGCCTGCCTTCGGGTTAGGCATCTTTCCCTTAGGGCCTAGAAAGCGTCCGAATGATGCAGCTATCTGAGCCATCAGATTAGCCTGGGCTATGAAGAAGTCAAACTCAGAGGCGAGCCTCTTTGCTCCCCGCTTGTCCTTTGAGTAGTTGACAAACTCCTCCTGCATAATCACCTTATCACATACCCCCCTGGCCTCTGGCTCAAGCTCCGGCCCTATAAGGGCGCAGACCCTCCTCTTCTTTGAGGGGTAGTGAAGCTGTGCAAAGAAGTTTATCTGGTGCTCAGGCTTCTTGATATCAAGATCCTTGAGGTTGAGTGTCAGGTCAAAGCTCTGTTTGAAATTCCTCTTCGGAAGCTCTCTTAATTCCTTAATTGCCTTCAAAACCGACTTCTTATCCATTAAAAAACACCCTTAGCCCTCCTACATGCCAGCGGCAGTAGTTCGCGGGACTCATCACATAACTGGAGACACTGAATAACCTCGCCTTCGCTAGAGCTCGGCTCGTTATTCAAGGCCCCCAATGCCAATGCCTTATGTGGGAAATGCCCCTGTTTTTAAATCTTGCTAAATCATGTAGGGCTTTAACTAACCCGGCTGTACTGGGTTACCCAAGGCCCTCTGATATTGGAGGTGCCGGATTTTCCATATGATATTAACGTCAGAAAACCTTGAATACCGACTGAGCTACGAAGCCGAGTGTATTCAAGGTTGTCTATGGGGACGACGGAATTTGAATCCGTGATTCAGGAGGGCATCACACCCTTCACCTGCGTCTTCAGCGCAGCGCTCTCCCAGGCTGAGCTACGTCCCCAACACCAACGCTTGGGTGTAAAGGGGGCTGTTTAAATAGTTTGCTGTGTCAATGCCTCAAGCGCCTTAACAGCTACCTTGATCTGGGCATTATCAGGCTCCCTTGTTGTTAGGTGCTGGAGCATCAGCCCAGGCCAGCTGATTACCCTAAGCAGTGGATTAGCCCTGAATTTGGAGCTCAACTTCAGTATCTCGTAGGATAGGCCTGCAATGACAGGTATCAGGACGATCCTATATAACAGCTTGATATACCAGAAAGGGCTTTTTATAAGCGAGAAGAGTAGTATGCTGATGACCATCACAATCAGCAAGAAGCTTGTGCCGCACCTCAGGTGCAGGGTTGAGTATTTTCTTATCCTACCCGGAACAAGCCTCTCGCCTGCCTCATAGGCGTGTATGGTCTTATGCTCTGCCCCGTGGTACTGGAAGAGCACGCGAACCTCCTTCACCAGAGATATGCCTGCAACATAGGCAACAAAGATGACAATCCTAATAAGCCCATCAACAATGTTGAATAGTATGTTGTTGGTCTGTACGAGAAGCCTGGTCATAAAGAGGGGCAGGGCTATGAAGAAGAGTATCGCTATAACAACCGCCACCCCCAATGTTACATAAATCTCCTGCTGGCTCAGCCTCTCCTTTTCACCTGATGCAGCCTCTGCTGAGTAATTAAGGGCGGATACGCCTAGGCTCAGATTCTCGATCAGGGCGAGTACGCCTCTGAAGAAGGGAAGCCTGAAGAGCCTTACCCTCTTGGCAAGGGAGTTTACGCGCCTCTTCTTTACCCTTATGCTCCTGTCAGGGCTTCGCACAGCTACGGCAAGGCAGTTCTTTGAGCGCATCATAACGCCCTCTATCACTGCCTGTCCACCGATGTCAGAAAAATGGGGTCTCATACAAATCAGTTTTTTAAGCGTTATTTTTAAACATTGTTATAGTGCGATCGCAACTAATAAATACTCTCCTCTAAACCATGGGCTTATGAAGGTGCTTGTGACCGGGGGGGCAGGCTTTATAGGTAGTAATCTCTGCGACTCGCTGCTTGCAGACGGTCATAGAGTGGTGTGTGTAGATAACTTCAACAGTTTCTATAACTCAATGTCCAAGGAGAGGAACATCTCCTCGGCTATGAAGAATAGCAGGTTCAGGCTGTACAGGAATGACATACTCGACTACAGGGGACTGGAAGGGGTTTTCAGGAAGCATAGGCCAAGCATTGTGATGCACCTCGCTGCGATGGCTGGTGTAAGGCCATCTATAGAGAGGCCATTATTGTATGAGGAGGTGAATGTCCGGGGGGCGCTGAACATACTAGAGCTATGCCGCTGCCTTAAGGTTAAGAGGCTTGTCTTTGCATCATCGTCATCTGTCTACGGTAATTGCAGGAGGGCTCCTTTCTGTGAGGATGAGCCTCTGATGCCTATAAGCCCCTACGCTGCAACAAAGCTTGCCGGCGAGGCTCTTTGTCACACATACCATCATCTCTATGGGCTGAGCATAATCTGCCTGAGGTTCTTCACTGTCTACGGCCCCAGGGGAAGGCCTGACATGGCTGTCTACAGGTTCACTGACCGCATCTACAATGGCAGGGAGGTTGAGCTCTACGGGAGGGGCTCAAGTAGGGACTACACGTACATAGGCGACATAGTTAATGGCGTAAAGGCAGCCATGAAATGCAAGAGGGGATTTGAGATCATAAACCTTGGCAACTCAAACCCAATCAAGCTAAGTTACCTTATCTCGTTAATAGAGGGCTGTCTTAAAAAGAAGGCGAAGAAAAAGCTCGCTAGTTCACAGCCAGGTGACGTGATGACAACATACGCATCTATCGACAAGGCACGCAAGATTCTCGGTTATAAGCCCAGGGTTAAGATTGAAGAGGGCATACGCCTATTTGTGGAGTGGTACCTGAGTGAGAGGGGATGAAAATGGAGGATAGGAATGCCAGGATTGCCTACTTCTCAATGGAGCTTGGGCTCTCAAAGCAGATGCCAACCTATTGTGGGGGTCTTGGGCTGCTTGCTGGAGACCTGCTCTACTCTGCAGCTGACCTGAATCTTCCAATTGTAGGTGTAACCCTGCTGTACAAAAAGGGGCACTTCTATCAGAAGATCAATGCTGGTGAGCAGCAGGAACTCCCAGTGCACTGGAGCCATGACGATTTCCTTATGAGGCTCCCGCAGAAGATAGCTGTGACAATTGAAGGCCGTAGCGTTGCTGTGCAGGCATGGGGCTTCACAATTAAAGGAAATGCTGATGTGCCTGTGATATTTCTTGATACAGACCTGCCTGAGAATTCTGCTGAGGACAGGACAATAACCCACACCCTGTATGGTGGAGATGAGCGTTACAGGATAATGCAGGAGGCTGTGCTTGGCATTGGAGGAGTGAGGATGCTAAATGCCCTTGGCTTTGAATCCCTAAGCCTCTACCACATGAATGAGGGCCACTCTGCATTGCTTGCCCTAGAGCTGCTCTCCAGGGGGGGATCAGGGGAGGTGTCTGAGGCAGCTGTTGAGGCTGTTAAGAAGAGGTGCATATTCACAACTCACACACCTGCGCCTTCAGGACATGACAAGTTTGAATACACGCTGGTCTTCAATATTATTGGTGAGATCGTACCCAAAAAGATGCTTATGCGCCTTGGCGGAGAGGACAGGCTCAACATGACCCTCCTAGCCCTGAACCTATCGCACTATGTGAATGGGGTTGCCAAGAAGCACGGCGAGGTCTCAGGCAGGATGTTTCCAGGCTATCATATAGAGTCAATAACCAATGGGGTTAACTCTAAGAGGTGGACATCCGAGGCCTTCAAACACCTCTTTGACAGGCGTCTGCCTCACTGGCAGGATGATCCGCTGCAGCTTCGCAAGGCAGCGCATCTGCCTGATGAGGAGGTGCTTGCTGCTCACCGCGAGGCTAAGTCCAGGCTTATTGATTATGCAAATGAGAAGGCAAATGCAGGCTTTGATTACGACTTCTTCACCATTGGCTTTGCAAGACGCTTCACAGGCTATAAGAGGCCAACTCTGATACTGAACAACATTGAGAGGCTTAAGGGGATCGCAAACAGTTTAGGGCCGATACAGCTTGTATTTGCAGGCAAGGCCCATCCAAAGGATGCAGAGGGCAAGGCTCTAATCAGGAGGGTTTATGAGGTGATCAAGAGCTCTGATGATAGGCTCAGAATCTGCTACCTTGAGAATTACGACATGGAGACTGCAATGCTTATGACCTCAGGCGTTGACCTCTGGCTTAACAACCCAAAGCCGCCGCAAGAGGCTTCAGGGACAAGCGGCATGAAGGCTGCCCATAATGGGGTGCCGAGTCTAAGCACCCTGGATGGCTGGTGGATTGAGGGCTGCATTGAGGGCGTTACAGGCTGGGCAATTGAGGGCAGCACAGGAAGCGCATGTAGCAGCAGTGTTCCTGGTTCTGAATCTGAAAGAAGGGATAAGGAAGGCAGGAGTGACAAGAATGACCCTGACATGGAGGAGGCTGAAAGCATCTATCTGAAGCTTGAGAAGATGATAATGCCCACCTTCTACAACAACAATGCTGCATGGGTAAAGATAATGAAGAGCTGCATATCAATAAACGCCTCATTCTTCAACTCGCAGCGCATGGTCAAGCAGTATGTGGTTAATGCGTATAACACCTGCTTGGGAAGGTAAACTCAAGCGCATCTGGAAGCCTAACTTTACACTGATGCACAACTTTACACTGGTCGGCTAGCTGTAAAGTTACGCCTCGTCTTCAGGCTCTGTCTTTGCGGTTCTTGCAGCAGTAGCAGTCTCCTTTGTGTATTTTGCGTATGGCTTGGCTGCCTTCGCATCTGTCTCTGTTTCTTCCCTCTTGGATTCTCTCCTGCCTTCTGCTGCGCTCCCTGCAGCACTGTCACCGAGCCCTTGCCCCGCATCCCTTCTAAGAGCATCTGCCTTGTCTGTCTTCTCCCATGTGAAGTCTGGGTCATCCCTGCCAAAGTGGCCATAAGCAGCGGTCTTCCTGTAGATGGGCCTTCTGAGGTTGAGGCTGTCAATGATGCCCTTTGGTGTTAGTTTAAAGTGTGTCCTTACAAGATCTGAGATGCGCTCCTCAGGAATGGTGTTTGTGCCGAAGGTATCAATGTTTACTGATGTCGGCTCTGCAACCCCGATAGCGTATGAGAGCTGCACCTCGCACCTCTCAGCCAGACCTGCTGCAACAATGTTCTTTGCAACGTATCTTGCTGCATATGCCCCGCTCCTGTCAACCTTTGAGGGGTCCTTTCCTGAGAAGCAGCCCCCGCCATGCCTTCCTATTCCGCCGTATGTGTCCACAATAATCTTTCTCCCTGTAACGCCAGTATCGCCCTCAGGGCCCCCAACAACAAACGCCCCTGTGGCGTTTATGTGTATTGCTGTGTCCTCTGCAAGCCACTCACCGCATACAGGCTTTATAACCTTCTCCAGCACCTCCTCTTTAAGCTCATCCTCTGATATCTCCTTTGTGTGCTGCTGTGCAATGACTACCGCAGTTATGTGGTGTGGCTTTCCATCATGATACTCTACAGATACCTGGGACTTGCCATCAGGCCCTACATGCGGGATTATGCCCCGCTTCCTCACCTCAGCCATCCTAGCGGTGAGCTTGTGAGCCATCACTATTGGGAAGGGCATTAGCTCTGGAGTCTCGTTGCATGCAAAGCCGTACATCATACCCTGGTCTCCTGCACCCTGCTCGTGGTCAGCACGCTCGTTAACCCCCCTGGCTATGTCAGAGCTCTGGCCGTGTATTGAGGCGAGTACTCCTGCATCCTCGCAGTCTATACCAAATCTCGGATCAGTATAGCCTATCTCCTTCAGGGTCTTTCTGACGATCTGCTGCACATCTGCAAAGCCATTTGATGTGACCTCGCCTGCACAGATTACAAGACCTGTAGTGGTCATTGTCTCAATAGCAACCCTTGACTGCGGATCCTGGCTGTAGAGCTCGTCAAGAATGGCATCGCTCACCTGATCACATATCTTATCAGGGTGTCCCTCAGTTACGCTCTCACTTGTGTAGTGCTCTATCTTCACCATGTTAATAACCTCCTGTTTATGTCAAAACTGAAAATTTAAGGCTATTAAAAGCTTCCTGCAAGAATTATTCTTATCAGAATAGAGGGCTTTGACTAACCTCTTAACTAGCATGTCAAAGCCCTCAATTGTCAATAATCATAAAAATCGTTCCCACTCGGGAACTACTCCTTCGCAGTAGATACTGGAGAACAACAAATTATTTAATGCTGTCATCCCACTGGCGTATTCACAAAGCCCGTACACCAGTTCCATTCGGCAGTCAATACAAGAGAGCAAGGGTGTTGTGAAAATTGAATTCCACTATTAGTGGAGTTTCAGTTGTAAAAAAAGGAAGGAGTGAAAAATGAAAAAGCTATTGTTTGGATTGTTAGCAGCATTTGTTCTGACCAGTGTTGTTGTAACTGCATGGGACCCCTGCTGCTGTTATGAGGAGTGCAACAGGCGGTGCGAGAGCACCCGTGATAGCTGCGTGTGTAGGGCCACTGCAATATACAATAGGTGCCTGTCAACGTGCCCTAATGGCTTTTACGGCCTGACAGTATGCATGCCGAGGTGCAACTACGAGTGGAGGTCTGCTAAGCAGACGTGCAACTCCAACTACGCTGCCTGCCTCAGGGGCTGCCTGAACATACTGCCATTCCCGCCAGACCCAAAGATGTGCGAGGAGGATCCGTAAGGCTTGTAAGGCTTCTTTTATTTTTCTGAGGGCTTTGACTAATCCCTTGCAGGGATTAGTCAAAGCCCTCGGACGACATTTGTAACAGGATCGAAATGTAAAAAAAATTCGCCTGCTCGGGGCTATCCCCGACTTAAAAGTCGGGGCTTTACGCCCCTCGCTTTGACACGGCGAATTTTTAGACTCAATTTTCGCCCTAAAGGGCGGAGCTTTAAACTCAGGCGAAAATTGAGTAAAAAATCTGGGGAAAAAGCTATCGATCAAGCATAAGCATCTAAATAGCAGTTCTAACATCAGAAAACCTTGAATTCGAGCCGAGCCGCAGGCGAAGGCGAGATGTTCAAGGTTTTCTCTAGCAAACTATTTAAACCAAGGATTTTAACCTCCTTGAGAAGGTGTTTTTTTTTATGGCTACGGATCACTCACGTTACAATAACATAATAAACCTCGCCCAGAGGAGGAGCATATTCTACCCTGCCTCAGAGATATACGAGTCTGCCCCTGCAGGCCTCTGGAATTATGGGCCCTACGGGCTTGCAATAAGGGAGCGCATAGTTCAGCTTTGGCGCAGGTTCCTTGTAAGACAGGAGGGCATGATCGAGGTTTCTGGATCAGAGATCATGCCTGAGGCTGTGTTCAGGAGCTCTGAGCATCTATCAAGCTTCTCAGACCCTATGACTCAGTGCAGGAAGTGCAACTCCCTGCACAGGGCAAACAGCCTTCTCGAAGAGGAGGTTGGCGGTCACTACCCTGAGGCGATGCCTGTTGAGAAGCTGACTGCCCTGATAAGGGAGAATGGCCTGAGATGCCCTAAGTGCAAGGGCGAGCTCTCTGATGTGAGAAGGTTCAACATGATGATCAAGACTGAGGTTGGGGCAGCTGGCGGCACAAACTGCTACCTAAGACCTGAGACATGCCAGAGCATCTTTGTTGACTTTGCCAGGATGGTAAAGACCATGAGGCTCAAGCTCCCATGCGGTATTGCCCAGGCCGGCAGGGCATTCCGCAATGAGATAAGCCCAAGGCAGAGCCTCATAAGGCAGGTCGAGTTCCTCCAGATGGAGGCGGAGATCTTCTTTGACCCCCGTGATGAGGACAGCATACCGAACTTTGATGATGTTTCTAACACCAAGGTGAATGTTCTGATGCGGGGATCAGAAAGGATCGAGCAGATAACCGCCCTTGACCTCTGGAGAACGGGTGTTGTCTCCAGAAGGCTTATCGCATACTTTATGGCCCGCGTCCAAGGGCTCTACAGGATGTACGGCTTCTCTGATAGTGACGTGAGATTCAGGGAGGCTGATAAGGAGGAGAGGCCGTTTTATGCCAAGGAGACCTGGGATTTTGAGGCTAACACAAGCCTCGGCTGGATAGAGCTTATAGCCAACAACTACCGCACAGACCATGACCTTAAGACCCATATGCAGGGCTCTGGCCAGGACATGCTCATGGTGCGAGGTGATATGAGCAAGTTCATCCCCCACGTCTGGGAGATATCCGCTGGGGTTGACCGCACATTCTTCGCTATACTGGACAAGGCCTTCTGCAGGGATGACAAGAGGACATACCTCAGGCTTATGCCCCGCCTTACCCCCATAGATGTAGCGGTATTCCCGCTCCTCTCTAACAAGAACGAGCTTAAAGAGAGGGCCAGGGCATTATACAAGAGCCTTCTCGATCACGGCCTTGAGGCATTTTATGACGAGTCAGGAAGCATTGGCAGGCGCTACGCAAGGGTTGACGAGATAGGCTGCCCCCTTGCAATAACAGTTGATTTTGAATCCCTGGAGAAGAAGGATGTAACACTAAGGGAGAGGGATAGCACAAGGCAGGAGAGGGTCAGCATAGAGAGGATTGATGAGGAGGTAAGAAGTAGACTATGGGCGTGCCGGCCACCTACCTAAAGCTCCCTGAGAAGGTCATTTATAAATACGTCAAATACATCCTTGAGCGAGGGGTTTATTCTGGAGTACTTCTCTGCAAGGCTGCTGACTGCCTTTACCACAGCCTCCCTGCCCATAGAAGGTGTATCCCCTGTATCCTCAGGCTCCCCATTCTGGCTCTCGCCCCCCTCACCCTGGTTTAGAGACAGCATCTCAGCTTCAGGCAGGCTGCCCTCTGTCCCGTCCACTACAGGCAGGGTGCGCGAGGCATAATCTGCTGTGGCATCATCGCAGATGATGGCGCCACCTACTCCACCTATTGCTGCATCAGCCCTGCGCCTTGCCTCCAGGAGTTCATTAAAGCTGCCGGCTCCTAGGCAGTTCAGGAGGTATATGTTGTTGTCCTCAATGCCAAACTCTATTACGCGCTTACCAAGGTTCTTGTTTACGTGGCCCATGAACTTTGCAAGCTCTAGGAGCTCCTTGTCTGTAAATACCTGGGTGGCAGGCTCAGCAGCATCGGCCTGGCTCTCTCTTTCCACAAATTCGCCTTTAGCATGGTCAAAGCCTGTCAAGAGCCTCTTTTCTGCAATCTGCCTTGATACGATCTCGAGCTGCGGATAGCTGATCGCGTAGCTGTCTGCATTCTCAGAGTCAAAAAAGCCTTTGCAGGCGCTTATTTTAACCCCATCCTCATCAAAGCTCATAATGCCTGAGCGGTCAACATCAACGAGGCGCTGTATCACGATTGGGGGCATGTCATAGGCTCCTAGCCTGAATTTGCTCGACAGAAATGCTGAGGCCCAACACCTGCGTATAGCATTTGAAAGCCTGCCTAAACCTCTTACAGGGCCTAAGCCTTCTCTGACCTGGTCTCCTGCCCTAACTATCACGTAGGGGTCTGAATTTCCAGGGCCCTTTGCAAGGGTTTTACCTGACGGCTTTATTAGCGAGTAGTTCTCTGAGATCTCTGAGAGCTGCCTATCGCAGAATTCTGTTGCGGAAAAGAGGCGCATTATCTCTGAGGAGGCGCGCTCAACCTCCTCCCCATCAACAGATGAGAGGCTGTCAAGGAGCTGCGTCAGCCTTTTGGTGAGCCCTGTTGAGTTTATGAATTCCCTGTAAGACTCCGGGGCCATGATAAAGCCTGGTGCGACTGGCAGCTTTAGGACAGCCATGTCAACCAGTCCTAAGATAACAGGGCTCTCAGCAGAGAGGCCTTCCTTCATATCCTCAGTGAGCCATACAATCCCACTCATCAACAAAAGGGGGGATATATTGATTAATATATTTTTGCATCAGGAGCGCATCAGGAGCAGGATACTGTTCTGTTAAGACAGTCTGCGCCGTGTTTGCTTCCAAGCATAAAAGGGTTCTATCACACGTCGTCATACAACAGGGGTCTTAGTCATACGTCATCACACAGAACACAATATTTATAAATAAGGGTCTAATTCAGTTGAAGCATTATGAAGGAAAGAATAACACTAACCCTTGACTCTGACCTTATAAGGGATATTGATTCAAGGATTGACGGATTCCAGATAAAAAACCGATCACATGCAATAGAGCTCCTCCTCTTCTCAGCACTAAGCAGGAATTGTCCTAGAAAGGCAGTTATCCTGGCAGCTGGGAGCAGGACAATCCAGGGCTATGAAGAGATGCTGAAGCCGATGGCAGAGGTGAACAAGCGGCCAGTGCTAGAGCACAACATCAACCTGCTGAAGAAACACAACATAAAGGATATTATCATCACTGTAGGCTATAAGGGGCGAGAGGTAAAGTCGTACTTCCAGGACGGCTCACGCTTCGGAGTCAGAATAACGTATATTGAGGAGGACCCTGCCAAGCTTTCAGGCACAGCAGGCCCCCTGAGGCTTATGAAGGACTACTTAACAGACTCTTTTATCATGCTTTACGGCGACAACCTCTATGAGCTAGACATACTTGACATGTACTCCTTCCACAAAAAGAACAAGGCCGAGGCCACAGTTGCCCTTAAGATAATGGGCGGCGACGTATCAAAGTACGGCATAGTTGAGCTTAAGGGAAACCTCGTGACAAACTTCCTGGAAAAGCCGAGCAGTGGTGTAAAGATGCAGTTGGTTAACTCGGGGATGTTCATACTTGAGCCCGCTGTTCTTGAGCTTGTGCCGAAAAAGGGCTTCTCCATGCTTGAGGAGGATGTCTTCCCGAGGCTTGTTAAGGAGAGGAAGCTCTTCGGCTACCCTTTTGACGGGCAGTGGTTTGACCTTCTGGATAAGGAGAGCTACGAGGTAGCAAAAAAGACGTGGAAGAACTGAAAGCCAGGATAAACCAAGAAGAGGCGTATATCATGGTCTTTAACAGGTACATATTCAGGGAGTATGATATCAGGGGAAGGTACCCTGATGATATTGACGAGGAGATTACAAAGAAGATCGCTATCGGGTTTGCAAGCATACTGCCAGATGCAAAGAGCCTTGTGGCTGCGATGGATGGCAGGCTCAGCAGCCCCGGGCTTAAGAGGGCATTCATAGATGGTGTGACAAGCTGCGGAAGGGATGTTATTGATGTAGGCTTAGTCCCAATCCCCCTATTCTACTTCGCAATAATGCACCATAGGCTTGATGGCGGCTTTATGATCAGCGGGTCCCATAACCCAAAGGAGTACAACGGTATAAAGCTGCAGCGAGAGCAGTGCATACCCATTGACGGTAACAGCGGCGTATACCAGATAAGGGACATGATTGAGGGCTCCCAGCTCAAGGCTGCGGACGAGGGCGGTAAGCGCGGCAGGGTTTCCAGGCTTGATGTGCTCAATGAGTACCTTAACTTTGTTGCAGCTAAGATAAAGCTGAAGAGGGGCCTTAAGGTGGTTATTGACTCTGGTAATGGGGCCTGCGGCCTTATACCCGAGATGATATTCAAGATGCTGGGTTGCAGTGTAAAGACCCTCTACGGGGATATTGACGGCAATTTCCCAAACCACCTCCCTGACCCGCATGAGACAGAATCCCTTAAAGAGCTCCAAAAGGCAGTTGTTGATGAAGGGGCTGACTGCGGCTTTGCATTTGACGGCGACGGCGACAGGGTAGGCCTTATTGACGAGAAAGGGTGTGTTGTCAGCGGAGACTTTATAATTATGATGCTTGCCCGTGATCTGCTCTCAAGGAAGAAGGGCAATGTGATTGTTGACATCAGGGGCTCAAAGGCCTATATTGAGGACATCACTGCTCATGGGGGCAGGGGCATAATATCAAAGGCAGGGCGCACCAACATAATGGAGTCTATAAGGCGGGAGAATGCTGTGTTTGGGGGGGAGCTTACAGGCCACATATTCTTCCCAGTTGACTATTATAACTATGATGACGGCATCTTTGTTGCCCTTAAGCTTGCAGAGGTCATTTCAGGCATTAGAAGCCTCTCTAGGTACGTGGCCAGCCTGCCACGCTACAATGCAAGCCCAGAGTTCTTCATCGACTGCCCTGACGACGTGAAATTCAAGAAGGTAGAGGAGTTCAGAGAACTTCTGAAAAAGAGAGGCTACAACTTCTTAGATGTCGGTGACATACGCATCAACATAGGCAAGGGCTGGGCCCTAGTCAGGGCATCAAACACAACTCCCTACATAAAGTGCCGCTTTGAGGGCACGACAGCAGAAGAGCTTGAGCATATTAAAAAGATTGCTCTAGGGCTCTTGTCAGAGACAGGCGTTGACATACATAATGCCAGGACAACAGCCTAGACAACCTTGAATACACTCGGCTTCCCAACTAGCCCTCGCTATTCAAGGTTTTCTTATGTCGGAAGTGCTACCTTGCATTTAAGCTTGATTTATGCTCTCTTCTTTGCATCCCTTCATGCTTCCTCAGTAGGACGCCTCCTTTTCTTAATGATCTTATCGACGCTGGCGTGTTTATGCTTTTCGATCCCGACACAAATGACGTTTGAGGGCTTTGAACCTGAGGGCGAGTTAGGAAGTCGAGGTGTTCAAAGCCCTCTATACAGAAGTGTATACTTACATAGTACCATATAACTTATAACATATATGTCATAGCTCAGAAATATTTAAATAGATCACGTATATAAAGGAGAAATATAAACAGTCGTTTTTTGGCGAAAACGAGTTGTTTAATGATTTAGTTGATTTTGGCGAATCAACCAAAACAGTGTTTAATCATAAGATTTACTTGTTGGCGCAAGTAAAAACTTGGTTCTAGAGGAGACTATAACATAACTTAGATATAAACTTTTTGGTTTAGAGTAAGTTATGTTCAGAAATATATAAAGGAGATGGGCTGTGGATTTTGGTGTGAGTTATAAAAACATTAAAAGCATAAAAGGGGGCGAAAAAATGGACTTCATTGTGCAGAACGCTATAAAGAACGCAGAAGAAAACCGCTTTGAAGGCCTGGATGTAGGGCAGGCAAACATCAGGGTTATTGGAGTTGGTGGGGCAGGTAACAACATGGTCAGCTGGCTCTATAAGAAGGGCATAAAGGGGGCTGAGATTCTCGCCTGCAATACTGATCAACAGCATCTCAACATAACAGAGTCTGATAGGAAGTTCCTTATCGGAAGGGACTTAACCAGGGGCCTGGGCTGCGGCGGATTTCCAGAGAAAGGCGCAGAGGCTGCGAAGGAGAGCATGCAGGAGGTAAAGGAGGGCATTAAGGATTCTGATATGGTCTTTGTATGCGCAGGCATGGGCGGAGGCACAGGTACAGGGGCAGCGCCCATTGTTGCAAAGGTGGCAAAGGAGAGCGGCGCTATTGTAATAGGGACCGTCACCATGCCCTTCAAGATCGAGAGGGCAAGGGTTGACAAGGCAGAGTTTGGTTTGCAGCAGCTCAGACAGGTCTCAGACACAGTTATTGTCATTGATAACAACAGGCTTGTGCAGATCGCAGGCAACCTGCCTATTGAGCAGGCATTTGCTGTTGCAAACGAGCTTATATCCACCATGATAAAGGGCATTGTCGAGACAATCGCAATCCCAAGCCTCGTAAACCTGGACTATGCAGATGTGAAGGCTATAATGACCAACGGCGGCGTTGCAGCAATAGGCGTAGGAGCATCTGACACCAACAACAGGGTTGAAGAGGCTGTGCAGGGCGCTCTAAGCAATCCGCTGCTGGACATAAGCTACAAGGGAGCGACAGGAGCCCTAATCCATGTCTCTGGCGGCCCTGACATGACCCTGGATGAGATAAACAGGATCGGCGAGCTTGTCACAGAGGCCATGGATGATGATGCAAACGTCATCTGGGGAGCAAGGGTGAGCGAGAGCATGAAGGGCAGGATCACAGTCATGACGATTATGACTGGCGTAAAGTCACCCTGGATACTGGGCAAGATGGACAGGGAATCGCAAAAGGCCCGCTACCAGGAGATAAGCGACGAGCTCGGAATAGAGATCGTGGAATGAGTTTATGATCAACTCCAATTGCGAGAGCT
The DNA here is from genome assembly GCA_002763335.1 of Candidatus Woesearchaeota archaeon CG08_land_8_20_14_0_20_47_9. Taxonomy (GTDB): domain Archaea; phylum Nanobdellota; class Nanobdellia; order Woesearchaeales; family CG1-02-47-18; genus CG1-02-47-18. The sequence continues at coordinate 20,974 of PEYS01000193.1, forward strand.
ATTTCTGGCCTTCATTTTTTACCCCCAAAACAAAAAATGAAGGTTTGAGGTCTCCCTGCCCCTAAGCATGGAGGCCTTCTTTTTTCTTTGAAAACCTTGAATACACTCGGCTTCGCCTTTACGGCTCGCCTCGGTATTCAAGGTTTTCTGACGTCGAGTGTTGTCGGAGAAACCCGACACCACCGGTATCAGAGGGCTTTGAATACCCTCTGCGGGGTTATTCAAAGCCCTCTATATAAAATCAAAGAAGTAGTAAACGCTTCTCACCGCGTTACCTTTCAATTGTATTACGTTCAACTGTCAAATTGGTTACATCAATACCAATAATGCCCTGCTCAAATCCTCTAAGATAATTATCAGCGACTAATATATTACTTCCTCCATTTATAAAGACCCCAATGGGTCCTTCTGGAATAAAATGTTCCTCTTTATTCGGAGGGTTAATAAATGCTTGATTAACCTTAACAACGGCAATGTTACCAAAGTTCACTGAGAGTTTACTGCCAAGAGTTATCGTGAATAGGAATGAGAGTAGAGTCAATATCGCAAGAAACTGGTCCAACGGTTTTTTTCTCTTGAAATCTTCAAATAATTTTGAAGTCATACTAATCTCACCCCCTCATCTAAATTCTGGTTAGAAACCGCGACCAAAAGAGGCGCAGATCTAACACAACACCTCTTTTGTCACTAGCTCATACATCAGATCAAAATATAAATTTTATTGTTGTTTATAATATATGTTAATTTGCAATTGATTTAATGGAGCGAATCAGTGCAGTTGGCATACTCCTAAAGAGTAACCTAAACAGATTACTTAAGGACAACAGAGTTTCTTTTCACAATCTACTTTCGAATCTACTGTCCTCCCACAAAGTTTTATTAATCTATGCAGAAGCATTCTACGGAACATGCAACTAAAGGAGATTCATGA
>PEYS01000210.1 GCA_002763335.1 Candidatus Woesearchaeota archaeon CG08_land_8_20_14_0_20_47_9
TCTGCGTTTCGAAGCGAGGGGCGTAAAGCCCCGACTTTTAAGTCGGGGATAGCCCCGAGCAGCAGATTTTCGTTACGCTACTCTAAGGGAGTAATTTGAACGCGCTGAATCAAGCCTGAAAAAGGGAAATCTTTATGAACTCGTTTGATTTAGAGGGATTTTTGTTTATAAATAAGTGCTGGGAATCCCTGAACAGGCGGTTTGTTCAGAGATTTTCAGAATTTCAGAAGAGGAGGGAAATCAAGATGGTAGAAGGATACTGTGTGAAGTGCAAGGCAAAGAGAGAGATGAAGGACCCTAAAGAGGGGACGATGAAGAACGGCAGAAAGTGTGTTAAGGGGACATGCCCTAAGTGCGGTACCAAGATGTTTAGAATTGGCTCGTCAAGCTAAATTAGTCATCTTAAATAAAAGGCTTCAGTCAGACGAGGCGTAACTTTACAGCTAGCAGACCAGTGTAAAGTTACGCTCATAAATAGCCCCGCACGGATTCGAACCGTGGTCGCAAGGTCCAGAGCCTTGCATGATTGGCCGCTACACCACGGGGCTTTAATCTTAGGGAGTAAAAGGCCTGCTTTTAAATATTTTCTTGGAAAAACTTGACTACACTCGGCTTCGCCTTTGGAAGCTCGCCTCGGTAGTCAAGTTTTTCTTTGTCTGGACTGCTATTCTGTGAGGCTAAGCCTGATTGATTCTTTCTAATCATGCTCTAACTGAGAGAGACCAGATACTTAAATCTTGCGTCCCTTTGTTATTAATGTTAAGCAGAGTTTCAGAGTATTCAGTCTAAGGAAAAATCCAGCCATGGCGCAGGCGAAAGCGCTTCCCCTTCGGGGTGCCGAGCAGGACATTTTGCGAGGCTTTGCTGAGCAAAATGTCCGTCTGCCGCCATGGATGGCTGGATTTTTCCGACAAATAGAGTTTACTTAACAAGCTTACTTGACAATTGACAAACTATTTTAAACAACGAAATTCTATTACATATACATATTATGAGCCTGTCAAATGAAGATGCAAGGAAAATAGAGCAATTTGCCCTTAAATATTACAGAAGCCTTGACAAGCTTCATAACGAGTCTCATGCCCGCAGGACAGTAAAGCTGGCTGAGTTCATTGCTAGAAATGAGGGAGGAAATCTGCAGCTCGTTAAACTTGGCGCACTACTCCACCAATTCCATGACCATGAGGAGATTCTTGCAGGCTTCTTAAAGAAGCTGGGTATGAGCCAATAGGCATCTGACAAACTTATGGGGTTTGCAAGGTTCAGGCCAAACCGCGGCAAAATGACTGCAAGTAGCATTGAGGAAAAGATTGTTTATGATGCAGACGCATTGCAGGCTCTCTGCCCGTTTGGCATGCTGCGCCTATTTGCTGAAAAGATCAACCAGGGCAAGAGCATGACTGAGGCTGTAAACATGGTTAAGGAGACGCAGAAAAGATTTCTAGTCAACCTGCAGACAAAGACTGCAAGAGGGCTTGCCAGCAAGCCTCAGAGGATAGCTGATGAATTCCTCGGCTTGTTTGACAGAGAGGAGAGAGGAAGCTACTGAGTCATGAGGTTTACTCATGCCTCCATGGTGTTTTAGGAAAACCTTGCCCCTCTTTGTAAATATCTGCTCCCAATTTCCCGTATTAGCCACCCGACATCAGAAAACCTTGAATAGTGAGGCGAGCCGCAAGGCGAAGCCGAATCTGTTCAAGGTTTTCCTAGATAAAATCATACACCCCCTCAAGGCTTGTTATGCGGCTGGCATACTCTGGATGCCTGTTCTTTCTGTCAATCAGAACAGCCCTTATGCCGGCATTCTCTGCCCCCTCAATATCGTCTTTCAGGGAGTCGCCGAACATTATCGCCTGGCTCTTGCTGAGCCCTAGCTGTTTAATCATAAGCTCAAAGAATCTTGGGTCAGGCTTTATGAGGCCGGCCTCATAAGATGGCAGAATCACATCAAAGAGGCTTTCAAGTTTGTAGCGCCTCTTTAGGGGGTTGAAGCCCTGATATATGGAGTTTGTTAGCAGGCCGAGCTTGTAAATCCGCTTTGCCCTTAAGCTGCTCAGAACACTCATTGTCTCAGGGAATGGTCTGCTATGCTCTTCTGCCTGAACCTTCTTCAGAAGCCCAACAAGCTCATCAATGACTTGCTTTGGCCAGTCAATTTTTAGTTCTGCAAGCATACGCCTGGTTGGAACCTCCAGTTTTGGATACCGCTTAAGCATGAAATGCTTCTCAAAGGTTTTAATTAAGTCGTGATGATGAAACCCCTTGCCAAGCCTGTCAGAAAGCTGGCGTATCACACCAAACATGAAGTCATTATAGAACAAGGTGTCCCAGCAATCAAGGATTATTGCTTTTACCATTCTCAAAAACCCTCCCATAGTTTGCATATATGTTATTCGCTACTTCTCCCTCCTCCATGCCCTTTAGCTCAGCTATTCTCTCTATAGTCCTCTTAACCATGGCTGGCTCGCTCTTCATACCACTTTTAGGCCCTAAGAATGGGGAGTCTGTCTCTGTTAGTAGGTGGGAGAGGCTGATCTCCCTCGCAAGGCTTTGAAAGTACTTGTCCCGTGAGATAGAGCATGGTATGGATAGCATGAAGCCAAGCCTCTCAGCCTTCCTTGCCAGCTCAATGCCGCCGCAGAAGCAGTGGAGGACAACCCTCTTAGCCTTCATTTCTTCCAGCAGGCTTATGCATTCAGCCTCAAGCCCCCTCGAGTGGACAATAACAGGCTTTCTGATTTCTATCGCTAGCCTCAGCAGCTTCACAAATATCCCCTTCGCCCTCTGCTGCATCCCCTCTTCAAGCCTTTTGCCCTCAAGCCCGATCTCGCCAAGAGCAATGATCTCATTCTCCTTCGACCTGATGAATCCCAGCTCCCTGTTGATTTCTTCATCACTAAGAGTTACAGCGTCAGCTGGGTACAGCCCGATGGCGGGCTTTACTATCTTGAATTTATTTGAGAATCCAAGCACCTGCCTGTTTGAGCTGGTATCCATGCCATTGGCTATCACTGACACAACCCCTGCCTGCTCAGCCCTCCTGATTGCATCAGCACAATCATCAATCAGCTCTAAGTGGGCATGAACATCAACTAGAGGGTTCATATCTCCTTCCCATACAGCACAGCTGTATTATGCCTCTTATACCCGTAATAACCAGGAAACTCGTTTATCTTCCTATAGCCATTCTTCTCGTAGAAGCTGCGGGTTCTCTTCATTATTTTGTTTGTATAAAGACAAACCCTCCTGAAGCCCTGCCTCTTTGCATAGCCCTCAATGAACCTAATTAACCTGCTTCCAATGCCTTGCCCTTGGTATTTTGCCTTTACTGCAAGCCAGTAAAGCTCGCAGTGCCTATGCCCAGGAAAGAGTGGCTTTAGGGTTACATATCCTTTCAGCTCGCCACCTTCCTTAAAGCCGAAGAATATTTCATGGCATTTATCAAACCTCTCTTTGAGCCTTTTTTTACATTCACCTATTTTGATACGAGGTTCCATCTGATGCTTGCACTCAGCGTCTATCTGAGCTAGCTGGTTTATGTGACGGCGGTTTAGCTTGATGATTTTTTGCATGGCTATTGATAACAATCGTTCCTTTATAAAACTACTGACTGCATCGGCTCCACTTAAAAATTCTTTTAGATGAGCTACTAGCTTTCGATTGTAGAGCGCATCATCAGCTAAATGTTTTTGTAAAAAAAATTCGCCTGCTCGGGGCTATCCCCGACTTAAAAGTCGGGGCTTTACGCCC